>NZ_JAMPLB010000056.1:0-43428 GCF_039962325.1 Leptolyngbya sp. PL-A3 | reverse complement strand
TGGCAACTGACCCGAGCACTGACGACTTCGTAATCGGCCACTCGGTACTGAGGCAGTGCTTGGAGCACCTGCTTTTCTTCCTCATACTTGGCCTGAGAGCGTCGGTTCAATCCGGCGACCGCTTTATCAATCAGTGCCTGATAGTCCTCAATGCTGGCAAAATCGCTGCTTCCCCGCAGCAGGATGGCCTGTTTGATGCGGTGTTTAAGATGCCCATGAGGGGATTCAATACTGCCATTCTCATGAGCAATGCCCCGATTGTTGCGCGTCGGTTGCAGGCGGTAATGGTCGCACAGTTGGTCATACAACGTCGTTAGTGCAGGCTTCTTTTGCCCACCCAGGTTGCGGTAGGCCGCACTGAGACTATCGGTGCGATGTTGCTTGGGCACACCCCCACAGGTAAATAAGGCATTCTGCAACCCCTCTGACAGGGCAACGAAACTCTCGCCTCCCTGAATAATCTGGGCATATTGCCAGCCGCTATAGGCCAAGCGGTAATGGTAAATCAAGTGCTCAAAGGGATGGCCGTTAATCGTCACCTCCACCCCTGTGAGTTCGGTGAAGTCAGAAAACCCCATCATCCCTGGCTCATGGCGCAATTCGAACATCACATCCCGCGCTTCACCATGCAGGGCTTTCCATTCCTGCACTCGTCGTTGCAGGGTTCTCAGTACCTGCGGGTATTGTCCGGGATAGCGCTCTTGCAGATACTCAAATAGGGTCATGGGCGTTAGCCCTGGCTCCCGCTCTAGCATCGGTTTCAATTCGCTTTCCCAGACCTCAGCCAGTGGGTCATGACCCGTACGGCGAGGGCGCTCTTGCCCTCGCTTGGGCTGATGGGTACCAGCCTCAATGCGTTGGCCAGTCCGTTCTGAAAATTCGGCAATGGTAGCTGAATCTACCTGAGTCAACCCCAGTTCTCGTGCATTCATGTACACTCGTATTTGAAAACTTTCAATTGTTTTGCCAGACATTGTTCGGGTCTCCACTTCGCATGCGGGACTTTTGAACAATGTCTTTTTTTGTCGTTGATTTTGTCTGATACCTAAGTGTCAATTGGCGATCTCACAGTTGCTCGTCAAATCCGCCTACTGCACTGTCGTCTCCTGACAAGGGCATTGTCACCTGACAGACGGTGAATTCACGATTAAAAGACTGGTTATGCTGTCGCTTAGAAGCCATTGCAGGTTGTGGGTCAGATGCACCAGATAGAAACCGAAAAAGATGTATTTTCCATTGTTTGGTGATGGCTAAACGAATCCAATTCCAGCCTAACTTGAGATAACTCATCCCACGATTCCAGTGACTATCCACAAAACGACGCTTGCCTGATGCCACCACCTGAGTTCCTTGCAAAACCAAAAACAGCATCGTCAAGGCAATTACACCACACAGTTGAGTCAAGGCAAACTTATCTCGCAAACGCGAGGCTTCCAGGTTGAAACCATTCGATTTGAGATCCAAAAATGTTTCCTCAACACAGAACCTCAAGCGGTATTGAGCAAAGGTCTGTAAGGTTGTCGGTTCGTCACTGACAATCACCCAATCCTCATTGCTGAGCTTGTCATGAGCAAACGCTAGGTAGACACCCGCAAAGGGCTTGGTCTTACCAACTGCTACTACCGGGGTGAAGTAAGCTTGTCCGATTGGCAGTTTTACCGATGAAACCTTGTGCCATTTGCCCTGAAACTGAAACTGGAACGAGCGTTT
Organism: Leptolyngbya sp. PL-A3; assembly: GCF_039962325.1. Lineage (NCBI taxonomy): Bacteria > Bacillati > Cyanobacteriota > Cyanophyceae > Leptolyngbyales > Leptolyngbyaceae > Leptolyngbya > Leptolyngbya sp. PL-A3. Next base: position 41,718 of record NZ_JAMPLB010000056.1, on the reverse strand, counting down.
GATGCGGATGCGAAAATGCCACTTCAGGTTCTCCCGTAAGTACTTCATCAACTTGCCATCGGCAAAGCCTCGGTCTGCCAGCAACACCACGCTCACCTCTTTCGGCATCACCCGTGCTGCCTGCCGCAATACCCGTTGGATTGTCCATAGCCGCACGGTGCTACTCGACTGAGCTACGATTCTCCAAGCAATTGGAACGGTTCGACCTCGATACACAACCCCGACCCAAACAATGCAGAAGCAGTTCCACACCATTGTTGTATCCAGACTCAGATAAATCCGGTCGTTACCCCACTGGGATAACGATTGAGCGATCAGCGTTTGATGGACTGCTGCTACGTCAATCCGTCGATTCGATAGCCATCGCCGAAACCGTCGTTGGTGGGACTGAGCATAGGTGGCTCGACTCACCACATGCACTCCAAACCCATTGAGGTGAACGTTTTAGCTCTCAAGGATGCCAATCATCATCCAGCACAAAGTCTGGAGATGTCTGACATCGCACCAGAGGTTTTGGCATTGACTCAAATATTCATGCAGCGCATGATAGAGACGGGAAGTAGGTGCCATTGATTTTGCCGATTTGTGTGGTAACTTATCAGCTTAGATCAGGCTCTGCTTCCCTCCTAGCTTTCGTTTCAACTCCCAGTACTTCTGTCAGTCAAGCAGGGACCGCACCTCTTGCTGGGACGCTCCCTTACCACGAAAGAATTGTCAGTAGGATTTTCTGCTCACTGCGCCACTACCAATTCGTCACTCCCTGTCATAGAGGTCTTCCAAGTAATGTAGGCCCACCATCAGCGGTACAGCAGTGTAGGTTAACTCCTCCTAAGAAACACATTCAGGGGATGTAGTCTGAGGAATCAGGTCAAAGCCAAGCGCTGAAGCCTTTTTCTTGAGATTCTTGACAACCCGTTCTTGGTACTGCTGTTCATAAGCATGGATGCCTGGGTCAACAAAAGCATCCCCAGATGTCCACAAGTGGTAAAAGATGCGTGCGAGTTTGTGAGCAGTGGCTGTAATGGCTTTAGGAGCACCTAGATGGGCTTGCATCCGACGATAGAAAGCGCCGAGTGCAGAATGAGAGCGAACGAGGGTTTGGGCTGCCATTCGCAGAGCGGTGGCGACACGATTGGCAACTTGTCGAGTTTTGGAGCTTTTGCGCTTGCCCCCTGTAATGCGAGAGCCAGGACATAGCCCCAACCAGGAAACAAAATGCTTGAGCGAAGGAAAGCGGGATGGGTCTAAGCCCAACTCAGATAGTAGGGTGAGTACCGTTAACACCCCAATGCCATCAATTTGGGTGAAGTCTACCCCACTGATGCGGTACAAATGGGTGCGCAAGTCGAAGTTGGGCGCATTACCCGGTTGTTTCTTGCCCCGTCGTTTTGAGGGTGGCAGGGGTGAGGTGGTGAGGTCAACCTGGTCGGCAAACTGGCTCAAGCACTGCTCAATTTGAACATCACAAGCAGCAATTTGCGCTTGAAAGACCTCGTAGAGTTGCAGTTCTTGAGCGAGCACAAACACCAGTTCTCCCCGGTAGTCCCCTTCCAGTGCCGCCGCAATTTCATTGGTACTCGCATGAATGCGGAAATCTTTAAGGGCAGCGAGTTTATGCAAGCCTCGTTCCCCAGCGACGATGGCACGAATGATGGATAGACCTGTGGTGCCACTGATGTCACTAATGACACGGTGCAGTTGCACATTCATTTGGGTCAGAGCTTTTGCATCCGTTGAATATGAGTGCTCGCACTTTTGATCAACGTGTCCCGTTGGCGAATGTAGCTCCGTAGGACACACACTTGGTCATCGGGACGGAAAGACCCGCCAGCAACCCATAGCTGTGTAACTGTCGCAACCATTGGCAGTCGAGTACATCGCTTTTGCGCCCCGGCACGATTTTAACGTGGCGGGCGTTGACCAGCTTAACTTCAAACCCCTGAGTTTCAAGAATTTGAAACACTGGAATCCAATACACTCCCGTCGCTTCCATCGCTACCGTTTCAATCCCACACCCTTTGAGCCACTCTGCCATGGCATACAGGTCAGCGGTGAAGCAACCAAAGCGACGGATACACTGCTCATCACAACCTTCCGGGACACTCACCCAATGGTAATCAGCTCCCAGGTCGATACCAGCTGCCTTGGGATTAACAACCGATAATTCGCTCTTGGGTTGACTTATTCATCAGCTCCTCCACACATTCGGTGAATGCTGCCCTGACCCAGATGGCGCTGTTGATCTAGTCTCCTAAACGGGATAGTGTCTCCACTTCACCAATGTCTTAACCACGACCATCTAGAACCAGGCTCAGATACGGGCGCAATCGCACCAGTGATAAATCGGTCTTAGCTGTTAGGGCATTGATGTAACTGTAGAGCAGTTGAGCTGCGCTTTTTGTGTTTCTTGCATCCTGAACGAACGGTACTCCATCCCTTAAAGGCTCAGATCTTAAACCTTTTCCAGTAAACCTGGTCAGGCAAGGATTTGAAAACAATTTCAAACCCATGTTGTGCGACAACATCTTTGCTTATTCGAATCTGTTTGAGAGCTGATTCGTAAAGAGAATCTAAAGAGCTACTAAACCTTCCCTGAACTGGCATTAGGCTGAAAGCGGTTGCATTTACTCAGAATGATGAGCTGTCTTCCAGAAATTGCGAACCCTCACCGTAAACCTTATCCCAGCGACCTCAGTGATGGCGAATGGGAAGTGATGCAAAAACTCTTGCCACAGCCCAAGAGGTTTGAACATCCAATTGAAGTAGATTTTCGCGAAATTCTCAACGGGATTTTCTACGTGCTTCGCTCCGGATGCCAATGGGAAATGATGCCCCATGACCTGCCGTCCATACAACGGTCTATGGCTACTTCCGCCAGTGGCAGCGCAAAGGAGTTTGGCAACAAATGCATGATGCGGCCCGTGAGAAATTGAGGAAGGAGATGGGGCGAGAGGCCGATTCCACGGTTGCCATTGCCGATTCTCAATCAGTGAAGACAACCGAAAAAAGGGGGACGTCTACGGTTACGACGGTGGCAAAAAGGTTAAAGGCCGTAAGCGGCATATCGTCGTCGATTCTCAAGGATTGGTGATTGAACTGTTGGTGACAGAGGCTAACACCTCAGAGCGCTTGGGAGCCGTCCTTGTTTTAGATCAGGCCAAAGAGAAACTCTCCAAGTTAGAAGTGCTCTGGGGGATCAAGGGTATTCAGGGGAGAACTTTGCCAAGGCTGTACAGCAAGTGTGTGGAGAGGGGGTGCGAGTGGAGGTAATTGAGCGAACAATTCCACTGCTTGATTGTCAAATTTACGTGCACTCAGATTGCCGCCAAAAATCGTTTTGAAACGAAACATGGTCGTCTCCGCTATCGAGCGACGATTATAGCTAGACTCGCGTTTCCAACGCTTGCGTCCATACTTGCGGATATGGCGTAAATTCTCATCACGTGGATGCGGCTTGCAATTGCAATTGCCATGCTGCCAAATCACTGCATCCTTGCGCGGAGGAATCACTGCCTTGGCTACTTGGGCTGCAATCCCGTCATGGCAATGATGATGGTCGTATGCCCGATCGCTAGAGACTTGCTCTATCGGCTCTTCAATGGCTTGAAGCACATCGTTTAATACTTCTTCGGCATGGAACTCATGGGCAATTAGAATGAGGGGCGCATAACTATTGTCTCCTGCAGCAAGCATGTCCCTTGTCTCACTACGCTAATCTTCAGGGGGCTGAGAAGGCAACAGTTGAAGGCTTAATGTAGAATTTGTGGCGATCGCGGGTTACTTCCAAACTTACAGCGCTTTTCAAACGCTTAAACTCTGGTTGTTTTTATGAGAGTCGCGCTCCGCGCGGCCCTCACAAAAACAACCATGGCTGATTCAATCGCAAAGCGCTGTATGGGAATCATGACTGTGAAGCAACTGCTCTTACCCAATTACTCTGAACCGTGACGTGACCATGATGCAGTTCGTTCTCTGGAGTAAACTTAATCGCATGACTACTTATCAACTCCTACTATTCAATGTGGTGTTATATTTCAATCTCTAGTGAAGGCCATTTCACATCGCTATAACTTTTAGATCGTGAAGTAGATAGATGCTCATGTCATAGCAAAAAGTTTCTCCATCTCGATCAATACTGATTTGCTTCTGAATGGCAGTTCCTGTCTTTAAAACTTTCTGGTCGGTGCCTTTAATTTGGATTACGTTTTCTGACGAAAATAGGTCAGTATCAAACTTGCCTGTAATGAGCAGGCTTAGGCTGTCGAGTACTTGCTATAGAAGTAGAACTTAATATACTTTGCTTAAGCGCTATCAAAGCTACTTTATTTATTACATCAGAGTATCTCTACCTTTTGAGTGAGAATATTGCATTCCCCTTAAGCCTATCTCATTCGAAAGTTAGAGAAGCTCAGTGTCGTCTTGATTACTATCTCATTTAGTTTTAGAAAGTGCCAGAAGTTGAAATCTTCTCAGCGTATAACGTTTGGCTTTTCTGGCTAATAGTACATGAAGTCTATTAAGCCTGGATATATATCGTTAATTATGGAAGATTTTCAATATAAAGAATTAAATTAAGTGACTAGTATCAAATAAAGATGTAGGCCCTCCCCATAGAATGAAAACAAGATGAATTAGACTTCATTAACTAAGGTCAACAATCAAGCAAGAGGAAGTAGCATGTTAAACTCTGATGACTATATGTTTCAAGTCACTCCAGGAACGCGGAACCATAAGGGCTGTTTTGTTCAAGATACAACCTACAAACTGATGTCTATTAATCAGGCCGGATGGGCGTTGATTTGTATGGATGAAATGAGTTGTCACTATGTAGACCCGGCCAACATCTGTGAACTTACTGCTAATAGAGAGGTTGAGTTGGTGATTCAATAATATGTTTGACCAAAGCCGAATCAAAAGCTATATCTATCAAACTCGATCGAATAGCTATCAAAAAATGCGGTGTCTGGGATGCTTTTGTCCCAGGCATCGCATTTTTTGTGGCTAGATGGAGGTGATACGCCGTTGGAAAGACGCAGTTACCCAATTACCTTTTTAAGATTGGAAAAGTTGAAGGTAACACCATTCACGCTCGGCTTCCATTTCTCATCATTCGCACTTCAAAGTAATGCTGTGTGAAGTCATTAGAGAGGATTTGAATAGTACCTATGGTTAGTCAAATACAGAAGTTAGCGACGGATGAATCGCTCGGTACTCTGGAGACTGTCGTACACTTTGATGGCGCGATGCTGACAGGTGTGACGGTATCCCGTCAGGGACGTATTTTTGTTAACTTCCCTAAGTGGGGTGATGAGGTTGAATTCACAGTGGCGGAGCTTCGAGATGGCTGCCCTGTCGCCTATCCCAACGAAGCCTTTAATCAAACTCAACCTGATAACCCTGCCGCAGCACTGGTATCAGTGCAAAGTGTTGTTGTTGACCCAGGCGATCGCCTCTGGATTCTTGATACGGGCAGCCCCATGTTCCAGCCCACCCAATATGGCGGGCCAAAGCTTGTTTGTGTGGATTTGACGAGTGATCAGGTGGTTAAAACCATCCTTTTCCCTGAGGATGTTGCGCTGCCAACAACTTATCTAAACGATATACGGTTTGACCTGCGGCGAGGGGCCGAGGGAATGGCTTTCATTACAGACTCGTCTGACCAGGGAGCAAACGGTATTATCGTGGTGGATTTAGCGTCTGGAGAGAGCTGGCGCAGGTTGCATGAGCATGCTTCGACGAAAGCGGAAGATGGGTCGAGCTTCCTTCCTGTTGTCGAAGGTCGCCCATTTATGGAACGGCAACCCGATGGGCAAACGAAACCCTTAAAAATGGGAGCCGATGGCATTGCCATTAGCGCTGATGGCTCGCGCTTGTATTACTGCCCCCTTGCTAGCCGTAAGCTTTATAGTGTGGCTGTTGATGCCCTGTGCGATCGCTCCCTTTCCGATTCAGAAGTTGCCGCAACTGTGCTAGATGAAGGTGACAAAGGCGGCGGCTCAGACGGGCTTGAATCTGATGCCGCGGGCTGTATCTACGCCACCAGTTATGAGCACAACGCCATCCTGTGTCGTCCCCCAGGTGGTGAATGGGAAGCGGTTATTCATGATCCACGTCTTCTGTGGCCCGATACGATGTCAGTAGCAGCTGATGGCTATCTCTACGTCACGGCAAATCAATTGCACCGTCAGGCTAAGTACCAGAAGGGGGAAGATCTGCGTCAGAAGCCCTATACGCTCTTTCGCGTTCGCATCAATGCCCAGCCTGTTTTGCTGCGGTAATGTGGCGATTTCAATTGATGTCGCCTCGGGGAACTGCGATCGCTGGTGCGGCCCTGACTAACCCTGGGGAAAGAGTGAGTTTGGACTTTCTGGCTGAGGATAATCGAGCAGAAACTGTGAGTACATTTAAGCAGACGCATGAAGATCTCCTGGTGCATGTGCCAGCAGATTCAGTAGTGCTAGAAGGAAACCTGAATATTCCAGCGAATGCCATGGGTATTGTGCTGTTTGCCCATGGCAGTGGCAGTAGTCGGCATAGCCCTCGGAATTGCTATGTTGCCGAAAACCTTCAAGCGGCCGGATTGGCAACTCTACTGCTTGATTTGTTGACGGCTGATGAGGAAGCCGTTGATCAGCACACTCGGGAATTGCGCTTTGATATTCGGTTGTTGGGCGATCGCCTCATCGCCACTCTTGATTGGCTTACCCAAAATCCGGATACTCAGGGTTTTAGGATTGGCTGTTTTGGAGCCAGCACTGGGGCTGCCGGCGCACTGATGGCAGCTAATGCTCGCCCCGATACCGTTCACGCAGTCGTGTCCCGTGGTGGCCGTCCGGACCTGGCAGCACCCGTACTTGCCCACGTTCAGGCTCCAACGTTACTGATTGTGGGAGAGAACGACCCAATCGTTATCGACCTCAACCAGCAAGCCATGGCGCAGCTTCTTTGTGAAAAGCAACTGGCGATTATTCCCAAGGCTACACATCTATTTGAAGAGCCAGGGGCGCTCTCCGAAGTTGCTCGATTAGCAGGGCGATGGTTTCAACATCATCTCCTACTCCCTAGAGAATTGGGACCGCATTTGACCACTTTAGACGAAGAAGGCAACCAGGAGGAACTATGACGGGCCACTCTCCTTATCATGATGAACTAAGCTTGGTAGATACCGCTGAAGCCTTGGGTAAAAAGGCGGTGCAGTTAGGACTAATTCATAGCTTTGTGGTGCGCCACTTTGCCGATAGTAGCCAATTTTATATCCCTGATGAACATCGTGAGCCACTGACACCGGAACAGGCCTACATGCAGTTCAAAACATTGGTTGAACGATCGGATAAATAGGGTGAACCATAACTACAACGGCTGCTGAGAGATGGGTAGCCAATCTGTTCTCACTATTAAGAAGCATATTAGCAACTCCCTTTGGATTGAACTTTTGGATGATGCATTATTCCTGGCCCTACCCTCACGATTGAGATGAAACACGCAAGTTGATGAGGGGCTAATGTTCTTACCTCCTGGCTTTGGCGAACGCTCGATCATGACTAAGCTCGGTAGGATGGCCTATTACGTGCCTCAAGAAGAACCCTGGGGTGCAGAAGGTACGTCCAAAGCAAAGTTAGTTTTTTTGCATGGGTTAGGAGGTGGTTCTTCTGCCTATGAATGGTCAAAGGTATATCCATCATTTGCCGCAGACTATCAAGTTCTGGCACCCGATTTAATTGGTTGGGGTCGTTCTGATCATCCTGCCCGTAGTTATCAAGCTGAAGATTACATCACGACTATTACAGAATTTATTGAGCAGACATGCAGTAGTCCAGTAACAGTCATTGCTTCTGCTCTTACAGCTGCTTTTACCATTCGGGTTGCCATCAACCGCCCTGAACTATTTAAGTCATTGATTTTGACAACCGCCGCTGGTTTAGCTGAGTTTGGAAAGGATTATCGCCATAGTGGTCCGGCTCAAGTTGCGAGAACTCTCAATATTCCGTTTCTAGGCCAACTGCTTTATAACACGGGTGTCGCAACAAGTTTTGGCATTCGTACTTATTTAGAGCAGCGCCAGTTTTCTCATCCAGACCGAATTTATCCCGAAATTGTGGAGGCGTACCTTCAGTCTGCTCAGCAACCTAATGCTGAATACGCGGCGCTTTCGTTTGCAAGGGGAGACTTGTGCTTTGATTTATCCCAGTACATCACTCAGCTTACGGTGCCGACTGCTATTATCTGGGGCAAAGCATCTGAATTCACCGGCCCAGAGGTAGGGCGTCGCCTTGCTGAAATGAATCCTCAAACGGTTCGTATCTTCTACCATTCTGATGATGTTGGCTTTACGCCACAGCTAGAGCTACCTGGTGTTACAGCGGGTTTGATTCGGAAGTTTCTACCATTACTGGAATCTCAAGACTCTAATAACAAGTAAGGAATTGAGGAATGTTGGCTTTTAGTCGGTGTTTCTGGCAAAAGCCAACATTCCTCAATTCCTTAACGAGATGCTCTCGCAGGGCCTCTATCTTTCAACCGTTGCTCATGTTCTTGAAGGGCTTCATGTCATAGAAATAGGGCTCTTGCCGGTAGTCATAAGTAGGACCCAGCAGGAAGTTGTGGAATTGTTGAAGCCGGGACGAGCGGGCGGTACGATGAGCGCACTCGCTCCTAGTTTAACCAGTGCCATATTTGTTCCTCCATCACAATTCAGCATAGTGCTATGGCTTCACGACGGCATGATGTGGGCTCTGGGACAAAGTGCAGCAGGCCAGTTTAGCGCAAGATCTGACTATAAGGCGCAGATCTGAGATAGACATCTGCGGGTCTTTACCCTATTCTTCTGGAGAGAGGTTTGAAGCATATCTTGTACGTTAACCCACTTATCTCGGTGAACGTCTATGACCTGTCAACATCTTAATCAAGTAACTCTGGAAAACTTAATTTCAAAAGCCAATTATCCTGTATTTCGCTGTGAGGAGTGCATGCAGACTGGCGATCGCTGGGTGCACCTGCGGATCTGTCAGACCTGCGGCAAAATGCTGTGCTGCGATTCTTCTAAAAATCAACACGCCCGCCGCCATTACGAAGAAAGCGGGCATCCCGTCATTAGTTCGGCGGAATTGGGAGAGGAATGGCTATGGTGTTTTACCGACGAACAAGCCAAGAAATATTGATGATTGCGATGGACGAACATCTCTCTAGCGAAATGTGGCCTATATGTTGCATCTCACTAGTACGCTGAGGCGGAAATCCATCACCTATGTTTTGTGTGGGGTGCTTCGCACCCCACACAAAACATAGGTTGTGAACTTAGGCCGCAGCCTACTAGAGGGATGTTAGCCTGCAAGTATTTTTCGTGAATCTAACAAGTAGATTAGGTGCGATCGCCTTCCAGGGTCGGTTAATTATCTCCAAGGTTTACCCATGTCAAACCCCATTAAACCGCCCTGCGATGAAGGAGTAATTCACTCTAAACCGTGCTCAAATCCCTGTCGGAATAACGCCAGATGGGTTCTTGTCGCGACCATTCTAGGCTCCAGCATGGCGTTTATCGATAGTACTGTTGTCAATGTTGCCCTACCAACACTACAAACACAATTAAATGCCACCGTTTCCGATGTGCAGTGGGTCGTAGAATCCTATGCATTATTTGTGGCAGCCCTGATTTTAGTGGGTGGGTCATTGGGCGATCATTTAGGGCGGCGGCGGGTCTTTGTGTTAGGGGTGGCTGTATTTGCGATCGCCTCTTTATGGTGTGGGATAGCCCCTAACATTGGCCAACTCATCGTAGCTCGTGGCCTACAGGGCATTGGGGGTGCCTTACTGATTCCTGGCAGTCTAGCCATCATTGGTGCGTCTTTCCCCAGCGAACAACGGGGAGCTGCGATTGGGCTGTGGTCAGGCTTCACGGCTATTACCTCAGCTGCGGGCCCCGTTCTCGGTGGCTGGTTGATTGAAACGTTGTCTTGGCGTTGGGTGTTTTTGATTAACCTGCCCTTAGCTGCAATCGTAATCTTCATTAGCCTTCGGTATGTTCCAGAGAGTCGCGATCCAGAAGTATCTGCTCTAGATTGGCTAGGGGCTGTGCTGGCGATCGCAGGTTTAGGGAGTGTTGTATACGGCTTGCTGGAAGCTGCTAATGGGTTCGATGCTGTAGTTGTGGGGGCGATCGCCCTGGGAGTTCTTGTTTTAGGCGCATTTCTTACATTAGAATCTCGCCTGCGGTCTCCCATGATGCCGCTGAACTTGTTCCACTCTCGTACATTCAGCGGAGCCAATTTGTTGACACTGCTGTTGTATGCGGCTTTAGGCGGAGCGTTATTCTTCCTGCCCTTCAATTTAATTCAGGTACAGGGATATTCAGCTACCGCTGCTGGAGCGGCATTCGTTCCCTTTCCCATCATTATGTTTTTCCTTTCCCGCTGGTCAGGGAATCTGGTGAGCCGTTACGGAGCTCGTCTGCCGTTAATAATAGGCCCTGCGATCGCCGCACTAGGGTTTGGCCTCATGGCCCGTCCTGGTATCGGTGGTAGCTATTGGGGGACATTCTTCCCAGCCGTTGTCGTTTTAGGGTTGGGTATGGCCGTTTGTGTGGCCCCCTTAACTACGGCGGTGATGAATGCCGTCGATATGCGCTATGTTGGTGCAGCCTCAGGCGTTAATAATGCCGTCTCTCGCATTGCTAGTTTGCTGGCGATCGCTATTTTGGGGCTAATCATGCTCAATCGTTTCAATCACAGCCTTGATCAACACCTTGCCGCTCTATCTTTATCTACTGAAGCTCTACAATTTTTGGATGCACAGCGTATTAACCTGGCGGCTGCAACGTTACCTCCAGGTTTGAGTCATTCCATCGCAAGTGCCCTGGAACGTGCGATCGCCCTCGCCTTTGTCGATGGATTCCGTCTGGTTATGGGAATTGCTGCAATGCTGGCGATCGCCAGTTCCATGGCGGCAGCCTTGATGATTGAGCGTAAACGGCTCACCTCTTAGAAGCGCAAATAAAACCAATACCTTTGCCATTTTCTCAAGCCCGTGATTTTGCGTGCGCATTACGTACACAAAATCAGGGGCTTGGTTCTTAAGAAAGAAGTATTAAGAGCGATCGCCCCTTAAGATGCACTGAATGCAGAGGTTGAATAGGGCAATAACCAGAGCAGTTTCAATCGCAATTTGTAATCCAGGAGGCGCAGATGTGAGCCCGATCAGAATGAGAACTGAACCGACAATGGCAGAAGTAATCAGCACAGCCTCATCATTAAATACCTTTAGCCCAATCCACAACGTGCCAAATCCGAGAATCCAGAAGATGAAGTGGCTCATGTAATAATCAAACCATTTATGCACGACAACAGGGGCTCAGTCTGTAATATTGTGCCACGTCCCAAGTTACAGGCTCCAGTTCTCCAGCTCAGCTATAAAACGCCTCCGGGTCGGTTCATCTAAAATTGCCTGGGAAAAGGCATTTCGAGTCCAACGCTTCAGATCGACTAAACTGGCCTGTCGTTCTTTGATCAATCGAGAGAGTTCATCCGTTAGGGTATAGCCAAAAAAGGTTGGGTCATCAGAATTGACAGTAACCGCTATCCCCGCTGCATCTAGCGCGAAAATTGGATGAGCTGAATAGGACGATATATAACCTAAGCGCTCATTAGATGTGGGGCACATTTCAACGGTGACCTGGCGATCGCGCAATAATGCCATAACCTCTGGGTCATGAATCGCAGATGTTCCATGACCAATCTGATGAATTTCTAGTTCTTCAACCGCAATGCGAATGCTTTCTGGCCCGGTCATTTCCCCTGCGTGTACCTTGATTCGTTTACCAGCTTCCCTTGCTAGATCAAAGGCTGGTTTAAATTTGTTGGCAGGCCAGCCTACCTCATCCCCCTGTAAATCAAATCCTGAAACGATGGCGATTAAACGGGTTTTGCGTACCCAGGCGATCGCTTCCTCAACGCCGTGATTGCGCATTAACCCCACAAAAATGCGGATGACACAACCCTGAGCGATCGCCCGTTTAATCTCGGTTTCTAATATCTCCCATACTTGCTCCAGGCTGGCTCCGTGGCGTTCCACCAGAGAAGCAGCCACATTAATTTCAGCGTAACGAATATTTTGTTCAACCAAGCTATCCACGACATCATGGATGATTTCTGCATAGCCCAAAGGGGTTTGTAGCCACGGATGAATGTAGCGCTGAAATAGAGATTGAAATTCTCCAAAATGTGTAAAGCGGAAGTTCGGAGCATACCAGGGAGGCAGTTCAGGTAATTCCGCACCATAATGTCGTTGATGAGCCTCCCGTACGCTAGCCCAACGGGGCGCACCCTCCAAATGAAGGTGCAACTCTGCTTTTGGCATACTGGAGAGGTTTATCATCGAATGTCCGTGCTAGCCTTGCCAGGGACGAAACTTCAGTAGGGGAGACAACACCGATACGGCCGGAGATGGCGATCGTGCGGTTCATTCTGCAGCAATTGCTATAAATCCTTTACCATGAACGCAACTGGCCGTTAGCAAACCAAAGGGTAAGAGGTGGGATAAGCAACCACATCAATAGCGCTCCAAAGGGCTTATGGACGGAGGGTAAGAGGCTGATAGACCATCCTCGCCTAACGACGTTCACACGTTCTATCTATCAATGTGAACAATGCTAACTCTGAACGGGTGAATAGTGACGGAAATAGAATAAGTTGGATTTGCAACTATGAGTAAAACAGTACGAACCCGACGAAACCGTAATACTCTGGCAGATAAAGTTAGAGATCGACTCTGGTTAGTGGTGCCCTTTGGCCTCATTGTTTTTGTAACCGGTTTTGCAGGTGTAAATGGGCTGAAAGAGCAACCGGGGAAAATCGAGAGCTTTGTTGTAGACTCACCGGGTACACCCTTGCCACCCCAGCCACAAAATACCGACTTGCCAGGAGATGAGATTCCGCTATTAGAAGCAAGCCATATCCCTCCCGAAGAAAGGGCGACCTACAATTCAAACCCACCCACATCCGGGGCGCATTACACCGTTGAAGCTATCTGGGGAATTCACAACCAAGCTCCTGCAGATGAGCAACTGGTTCACAACCTGGAACATGGTGGCATTGTCATCAGCTACAACCCAGCTCAGGTTGGTTGGTGGACTTTAAGACGGTTGCGAGGGCAAATCCGCAACTTGAGCCAGGTAAACCCACGGTTGGTTTTAACACCTAGAGAAGACCTGGATGCTGCGATCGCTCTCACATCCTGGGGATATCTAGAAAAGTTGGATAGCTATGACCCAGATGCCATAGAAGCATTTTACGATGCCCATATTGGCCGTGGCCCAGAATGTCAAGATGGACAATGCCCCATTTAACCTGACATGAACAGAAACAGGATGAATCTGCAATTGATGGATGCGAACCTGACGACTGGTCGACTTCAACTGCGGCCCTGTTCTCGTTTGGATATCGAATTTCTACATACTTTGTGGATGAACGATCGCATCCGTTATTACTTGTTCGACGATCGCATCATTTCTCATGAGGAATCACGAACCTTTATTGAGGCAAGCTTGAATAGCTTTGAGCGGCATGGCTATGGGCTATGGCTTGTCCATCACCAAAACCAATGCATTGGATTTGCGGGCTTTTTAGATACAGAAGCCATTCCCTCCCTGATTTATGGCATTCATCCAGACTTTTGGGGGCAGGGATATGCCACTGAAGCAGCCCGAGCCGTTCTAGAGTATGGCTTAAGAATACTAAAGTTGCAGGAAGTGAACGCGGATGTAGATGAACCCAATATCGCTTCTGTACAGGTGCTACGGAAGTTGGGAATGAAGCAGGTCAACCGTACCCTTGTGAACGGTCGACCGCTTTTGTACTTCTCAATTGAGCCAGATTCAGAGGAGTAACATGTTCTACATTGAGTGTAGGGTTACTCGGCTTTAAGCATCATCAAATGCATATTCGTGCCAGTCGCAGATGGGTTGATAACCAATTTGCTGGTAGATGTGATTGGAGGTGGGATTGGCGAGGTCAGTAAATAAAAAGCAGCGATCGCACCCCTCATTCAATAATTTTTGGCTCAAGGCGGCAACACAGGCTGTCGCATAACCTTTCCGTCGATATTCAGGTGGTGTATAAACGGGGCCAATACGAGCAGCTTTAGGCAAGGAGCGGCTTCCACTCGCCCAGGAAACCGGTGTACCATCCTCCCACAGATACATACTCTGCTGTTTCAACCCATGCTCAACTACCCTTTGTGGATTGGCGCTAACAACCTCACCGATTTCATCAGCGAAGGTTTTAACCCAATCGAGTAAAAGGGGGCGATCGCTTTCTGTCGCAACCCTGAGTTGTCCTTTCACCTCTGCTACGGGCTTCACCTCGGTTAGGGTATGAATTCGCATTTCCATTACACGGCGAGAAGGCTGTCCGGTGAGCGTTTGCCATGCTTGCAGAAAGGCTTCCACCTCTGCCACCAGACCACCAACACCGGGAAGGGGCTGCGGATACATTTGCAAGTCTTTTGCAATCAACGTTACGGCTTCCAAGTCAACCACTTTTGACAACACCAATTTAAAGGGAGGTGTCTGGATCGCAACTGCCAAAATTTTACCGGGGATTTGATTACTTCCCTCAACACTATCCAAGACACAAGCGAGATAAGCGGGTTCTGAGTACCTTTCTGGATAATGCACTAAATTATGCAAAATTCCCAGCAATAGATTATGCTCCGCCTCACATTCGAACAAATAATCCTGAACCTGGTAGCTAAACTCTTGACTATCCGTAAATCGATGTAATCGCATCTCTCACACCCTCAGCTGTCAGTCTTCACGGCTTCCAAATAGGTTGCTGGCACCTCATCCACCAGCCAAACGCCATTTTCAGAGCAGTAGAAAGTAAAACCAGCCCTTTGCATGGCGGCTGTGTCGATCGCCAAAATTGCAGGGCGACCATGACGCATTCCAACTTTACGAGCCGTTTCCACATCCCTGGACAAATGGACATGGTGCCGGGACATCTTGACCAGTCCCGATTGCAAAATAGCAGGCACAGATTGCTCACCCGTCCCGTGATAGAGTACATCGGGCGGTGTTTGTGGCTCCAATTGGAGGTCAACAGCAACGCTATGCCCTTGATTTGCACGAATGCGGGTCTTTGTCGCATCCAGGGAGAATCGCTGCTTATCGCTGTTGGCAACTACATCTTCCAACTCGGCGCGAGTGATGGGAAACTGCTGAGCCGCACAAGCCGACAAGAGTTCGTCAACACCTACCCAACCACCGACATCTAGGGTCAAACCCAGGCGCTCTGGAGTATGCCGCAGGTGTTTACTGAGGTACTTGCTAACTTTAGTGTGCCGGGTCTTATCCATAGTTGTGGCTTCCCTATACTCTGCTAAGTGTTGCGATCGCTCTCCCTGAGCAACCCCATCAGCTATCATTGGCTTGTAATACAATATACTACAACTTTGTGGGAGCGATTCCGCAATTATTAGACCTTTTGCATAAAACAGTTTTTGCAAGTGTGAATTGTTGTGCAGCTTCGCCGCACAACAATTCATGCAGGAGATCTATGAGTCACGAGGTAATGCGCCCGTAAAATTAGATGCTTGAGAAGATAGCAAAGGTATTGAATAAGCGAATGAGCAGTGGAGAGGTATTGCCCTTCACTCGCTTAGATACAAAACAAACTGAGGTTTTTTAGGGTCTAGCTAAAGTATGAAACGTAAACAGGCTCATCGTACAGAAAACCAGAATAATAGGGTGAAAAATTAACGATTTATAAACCCAAGATAATCTCTATCTGAAGGCTCAAGAACTCCATAGGGAG
The DNA here is from genome assembly GCF_039962325.1 of Leptolyngbya sp. PL-A3. NCBI lineage: Bacteria > Bacillati > Cyanobacteriota > Cyanophyceae > Leptolyngbyales > Leptolyngbyaceae > Leptolyngbya > Leptolyngbya sp. PL-A3. The sequence continues at coordinate 25,915 of NZ_JAMPLB010000056.1, read as the reverse complement.
ATATGCCTCAAAAGTTGGAGGAAAAGCATAGATGAGACTTTTAGGCTAGTTTCGTAGAGCATGAGGGTAGAGCGATCGCAGCCACATCTTACGCTTTAGTCAGCCATAATTTCTCATTGGATGACTGCTGCACATCACCTTGCAAGAGTATGAGGTTTAAACCATTCTTTTTCAAAATTCGGGTACGTGCGAATTCTGAAAACATGAAGTTTAGACCTGGAGCGATCGCTGTAGCTACCCGCCTTCCGAGGCCAGCACCCCGTGATTCAATCCGTGGTGATTGCCAAAATTCATTGCATATAGATTGCATAGGTAATTAAGATGCCTGACACCACAGTCAAAACCATTGCGCATGCTGTGCGACAGGTAGCCCATCCACTGACAGACGCAGCTTCAGATTACGATCCGCTAATGGATTTGATTGGGGATGCTCGCTTCGTATTGCTTGGTGAAGCGACCCATGGAACCCATGACTTTTATGAACAACGAGCGGAGATTACAAAGCGATTAATTCAGGAAAAAGGCTTTACGGCTGTTGCTGTAGAGGCTGATTTTCCAGACGGTTATCGGGTAAACCGCTTTGTTCGCGGGGTAAGCAGGGATCAATCGGCTGAAGAGGCGTTACGGGGCTTTCAACGATTTCCTGCCTGGATGTGGCGTAACACCGATGTCATCAATTTTGTGAGCTGGTTGCGTCAATACAATGATGCTTTGTCTTCAAACCACCAGAAAGTTGGTTTCTATGGCGTCGATCTCTACAGCATGTATGCCTCTATCGGTGAGGTGCTCAAGTATTTAGAGCAAGTTGATCCGGAGGCCGCTCAGCGGGCACGCGATCGCTATTCCTGCTTTGAACATTTTGAGGAGGACTCTCAGGAGTATGGCTATATTGCCAGCTTTGATGTCGATGCATCGTGCCAGGATGAAACGGTAAATCAACTATTGGAGCTACAACAGCAGACGGCAAAGTATCTCCAGCAGGATGGGGGGGTGGCGATAGATGAGTTCTTCTATGCTGAGCAAAACGCACGGCTGGTGAAGAATGCAGAAGAATACTACCGCTCGATGTTTCAGGGGCGAGTTGATTCGTGGAATGTGCGCGATCGCCATATGGCAGAAACGCTGGAACAATTAATGAATCATTTGGAGCAGCAGGGTACGCAAAGCAAACTGGTGGTTTGGGAACACAACTCTCACCTGGGTGATGCACGCGCTACGGATATGGGCCAGGGGGGAGAGTGGAATGTAGGACAGTTAATGCGTGAACGCTATGGTCAAGCCGTTTTTCTGGTCGGTTTTACTACCTATACCGGAACTGTAACGGCAGCCTCCAACTGGGATGAACCTCCACAACTCAAGAACGTCCGCCCAGCTCTGCCCGATAGCTACGAGGATCTGTTTCACAACACAGAATTACCCCGCTTCCTGCTGGATTTGCGGGCAGACAACCAGGCCGTTGCCGAACTGAGGCAAAAACGTATGGAACGGGCGATCGGAGTAATTTATCGCCCTGAAACTGAACGGCTCAGCCATTACTTCTATGCCTGTTTACCCGATCAGTTTGATGCCGTCATCCACATCGATGACACACGAGCTGTAGAGCCCCTCGATCGCACGGTTCATCAAAATACGAGTGAGTTACCAGAAACATTTCCCTCAACCTTATAAGCCTTCATAGCGTTGCAAACGAAGCGATAAGGTTAGACCAATCTGGAATAGGATGCCGTAGCGAACTCAGCAGGCTACATGGTAATGGCTACTCGCTCCTCAGAGTGGGCACTTATCCCTCCTGGAGGATCGGCCATGATCACAATTCACCTGAATACCTATAACGGAGCTGAATCATGACGGAGAAAAAATTGGCAAATGAAGTGGCGATCGTCACAGGTTCCGACTCCGGAATTGGTCAAGCAACGGCAGTTGCTTTTGCCCGGGAAGGTGCCGATGTAGCGGTAACTTATCTGGAAGACCAGAAGGGAGCCGAGCACACCGTGCAACTGATTGAAGAAGCAGGACAAAAAGCGGCTCTGGTGCATCTAGATCAGGCTCAACCTAAGAGTGTTGAGCAGCTCTTTCAAACGGTTAAGGACAAGTTGGGCATCCCCACTGTCCTGGTCAATAATGCAGCTGTTTCATCGGTAAGCACGCCTGTTAAGGACATGTCTTTCGAGGATTGGGATCACGCGATCAAAACTAACTTGTATGGCCCCTTTCTCTGCTGCCAGCAGTTCATCCGGGCCATAGATGGTTCCGATAAGCGTGGTGTGATTATCAATATCACCAGTGTGCATGAAGAGATTGCGAACCCTGGAACGGCGGATTATTGCGCCGCGAAAGGTGGTCTGCAAAATCTCACTCGTGTCCTGGCTTTAGAACTAGGTGATAAGCGAATCAACGTCAATAACATTGCCCCTGGCATGATTTTGACGCCCATGAATCAACAGTCTATAGATGATCCCAATGCGTGGAAAGAGAAGACCCAGCATATTCCGATGAAACGGGCGGGAGAACCCCAAGAGATTGCTCATGCAGCCGTATTTTTGGCGTCTAAGGATGGGCGATACATCCATGGAACGACATTATTTGTCGATGGTGGCTTAACCCAAAACATGGGCCAAGGGGCTTGAGGATGATACGGAATAACGATTGATTCAATAGCAGAAAAACAGTGAATGGAGACCCAAAACCATGAAGTACGATGAATTTATTAAAGAGGTTCAGGGCCTTGCTCAACTGGATTCACGACAAGCCGCTGAGCAAGCGACCCGTGCCACTTTAGAGACCATTGCTGAGCGCATTGTCGGTAACGAGGCTAGCCAACTTGCGGACCAATTGCCTAAAGAGCTAGGTCAATATCTCCGAGGGCATGAGGGTGAAAACGGCGGATTCTTCTCACTAAAAGAGTTTTATGAGCGCGTCAGCCAGAAAGCCGGGATAGACCCCGTTGCGGCCGCATTACAAGTCAGAGCTATCTTCATGGTGCTCAACGAGGCGGTGACGCCTGGTGAATTTGCAGATGTCAGAGCTAACTTCTCGGACGATTACAGCGAGTTATTCGCAACGCCTGGAAAAGTTTAGTTTCAAAAAACCGTTGAGTTTTCGTGCGCATAACGCACGAAAACTCAAAATTATTAGGAGAAATGTATGGTTGCAGCTCATCCCCAGCAATCTTTGGATCGCGGAAACTTGTTGCGCGATCGCATTGTTTTAATTACAGGTGCAAGCCGTGGAATTGGTGCAGAAACCGCTAAATTAATGGCACAGCACGGTGCGGCTGTTGGCGTTAACTACTACGGTAGTGAAGCAGCAGCGCATGACGTTGTTGACTCGATCACATCCGAAGGCGGGCGAGCAGTGGCGGTTCGAGCAGATGTGCGCGATTCTGAACAAGTTAAGGCCATGGTGCAGCAGGTTGCAGAAACGTTAGGGGCCATTGATACGCTCGTTATCAACGCCAATGCCAATTTTCCTATGGCGTCATTTGTGGATTATCGGTGGGAGGACTTTGAGTCAAAATTGTTGGGAGAACTCAAAGGTGCATTCTTCCCCTGCCAAGCCGTTGTTCCTTCCATGATAGAGCGCGGACGAGGCTGCATTATTGCCGTTAGCAGTGGTTTATCTCGCCATCCGGGTCAGGGTTTTGTCGCCCATAGCACGGCTAAATCTGGGTTGGATGCCTTTATCAAAAGTCTGGCTTTAGAGCTTGGCCCGCATGGTATTCGAGCGAATGTGGTTTCGCCTGGGTTGACTCTGACCGATGCTACTGCTCGATTGCCGCAAGACTATAAAGATGCAGCAGCGCAAACGGTACCCCTGAAGCGTAATGGATTACCGGATGATGTCGCCGGGGCTATTCTGCTGCTAGCGTCCGATGAGGCCAAATTCATCACAGGGGCCTATTTACCTGTGAGTGGCGGTGTGCAAATGATTTAGATGTTCCGTTCAATCTCCTGATAGCGCATCCTATCGATTCAATTAGATTTAGCTTAAAAGGTACGTTAACTTTGAATTCCATTAAATCGACCCTATCATTTCCAGCTTTTCAGTCGAGAAATTATCGGCTGTTTTTTATGGGGCAGGGGCTTTCCCTGGTCGGCACCTGGATTACGATGGTGGCGATGATTTGGCTGGTGTATCACTTGACCCAGTCGCCTGTGTTACTGGGAGTTGTAGGTTTTGCGAGTCAGGTACCAAATTTGGTGCTGGTTCCCTTTGGAGGGGTGTTGAGCGATCGCTGGAACCATCAACGCACGCTCATCGTGACGCAGGCGCTATCGATGCTCCAGTCGTTTGCACTGGCAATCCTCACTTTAACGGGGACCATTCAAATCTGGCATATCATCGCGTTGAGCCTATTTCAAGGCATTGTGAATGCCATCGATGCACCGACTCGCCAGGCCTTTGTACCCGAGATTGTGGAACGCAAGGAAAATTTGCTGAATGCGATCGCCCTCAACTCTTCTATGTTTAATGGGGCCAGGTTAGTTGGCCCTGCCATTGGTGGGTTATTGCTGGCCAGCGTTGGTGCGGGCTATTGCTTTCTGATTGATGGGATAAGCTATTTCGCTGTTCTGCTCGCTCTTATGGCGATGCGTCTGCAACCGAAGACAAAGGCGAATTCTCAGGAATCCTTTACGCTATCGAGTGTTGTGCAGCATTTGAAAGAGGGATTTGCCTACACCTTCGGATATCCTCCGGTTCGCTCTATTTTGACTATGGTTGCGCTCGTTAGTTTCTTGGGGGTAAACTTTGTTGTCATTCTTCCCGTCTTTTCCAATGAAATTTTGCATGGTAATGAAAACACACTGGGATTATTAATGGCGGCATCCGGTGTGGGTTCATTAATTGCAGCAGCTCAACTGAGTTTACGCCGAGAAGTACGGGGTCTAGGGTTGTTTATCGCGATCGCTCCTATCATTTATGGTTTAGGTATGATCTGCTTTGCGGCATCCCGCTCAGTCTGGCTCTCAGCTTTGTTGCTTGCCATTATTGGCTTCGGTTCACTTTTACAATCTGCTTCCAGTAATACTGTTATTCAAACCCTGGTTCCTGATGAAATGCGGGGGCGAGTCATGAGCATCTACATCATGTCGTTCCTGGGTATGATCTCCTTTGGTAATTTATTTCAAGGTGCCCTTGTGAGCTGGATTGGTGCACCTGCTACCGTCGTCATTAACGGAACAATTTGTGTTGTGGTGGCTGTCTTCTATGCCCAACAGTTACCCAGGCTGCGGCGTATGGTATGGAAGACTCATCCGGAATTAGCCCCCGCTGATAATTACACTCGAAGGCTTTAATCTTTTGATTGACATGAAAGGGATACAAAATGCCTCTTCCACACCAATCACAGTGAATCGAAAACGATCGAAAGTTCAGAGGAAAGGGGCGCTTTGTGTCCCTTTCCTCTGAACTTTCAGCCATAATGCACGTCAAAAGGAATGGGTTCACCGCTAATCCGCTTAATGTCGTTGCTGATCGCGTCTGCATTGCCCCAGATGATGAGGTCGTCTGGGCGATCGCTCACTTCACCCTCAATTTGTTTGCAGTACTGATCATGACTACGGGCTACAAAAAAGCCATAGGTTCGGCAGGCGATCGGACGGGAGTCATAAATGCGGCAGGCTCCCTCTGATTCGTTGAGAAATGGACAAACAACGGCTGAGCTAAGGGTACCGTCTGCAATTTGTTCTAAAAGATGCTCAATCCTTTGTTTGACAACCATTTGCTCCGTTGTTGAGAGTAATGCAACGGCTGCATCAACCCGTTCCCACTCGACGGCACTGAGCTCAGGCGGATGGGCAAGGTGACGGCAGCAATGATCGCACCCTCGCTGGCAGGGCCACCAATCGCGTTCTGCCCGGATGGCTTGAACTCTGGACTCAATGCGATCGTCCAGATCGTGTAGTAATTGCCGTCGCTCGTCCATCAAATTGTTATTTGAATTTTGCCCTCGCCATTATAGCGATACTCACATCCTGTACCCAAAACCCATCGATGTTCCAGACGTGCAGTTGGTAGATGTCCCTTGCATTCACTACACGCCTGGAACAGGGTTCAGAATCCTTTTTTACCGTCGCTTCGCAACAGCAGAGAGGATGCACTATCCCCAGGCGCGAGCGTACTGAACGGGAGTAGGAACCGGTTGATGCAATTGTTTTGCAGCTCGTAGGGGCCAGTAGGGATCGCGTAGCAATTCTCGGGCCAGCAACACGATATCAGCCTGTCCTGTCCGAATGATGTGATCGGCTTGAGATGCGGTCGTAATCATGCCAACCGCACCTGTGGCAATGTTGGCATCCCGACGAATGCGATCGGCAAAAGGCGTCTGATAGCCAGCACCCACAGGAATTTTTTCACCCGGCATGATGCCGCCGGAGGAACAGTCGATCAAATCCACGCCGAGGGATTGGAGCTTATGGCTAAGCTCAACGCTCTGCTCAATGTCCCAACCGTTGGGTAACCAGTCGGTAGCAGAAATTCGTACCCATAGGGGCCGTGAGTCGGGCAGAACATTACGCACCGCTTGCACCACCTCACAGAGGAGCCGAATACGATTTTCAAAACTGCCACCATATTCATCGGTTCGCTGATTACTCAGGGGAGATAGAAATTCATGCAGCAGATAGCCGTGGGCGGCGTGAATTTCGATGATGTCAAAGCCTGCGTTAAGAGAACGTTGAGCGGCATCCACAAAGGATTGGGTAAGGGCTTGAATGGCTTCCGTGGTGAGGGCGATCGCATCCAAGCCATCCGGCTGAAACGGAACCGTACCAGGAGCAACTACAGCCCAACCTCCCTCGGCGTCAGAAAGCACGTTTCCGCCTTCCCAGGGTGGGGAGGTGCTGGCTTTGCGACCGGCGTGAGCCAGTTGAATACCCGCGGCTGCGCCATTACGATGAATCAGCTCGACGATCTGCGCCAACTTTTCAATGTGTGCGTCTTGCCAGATCCCCAAGTCTTGAGGGGTGATGCGGCCTTCGGGCGTGACAGCGGCCGCTTCGGTCATCACCAACCCTGCACCACCTGTGGCACGGCTAACCAGATGAACCAGATGCCAATCGTTAGCAAAGCCATTCTCGCTGGAATATTGACACATGGAAGAAACGGCGGTGCGATTGCGAAGGGTAACGCCCCGATGGGTAAACGGTTCGAATAAGTGCGGCATGGTGGTGAAGTCTGGATAGATATAGATAATGGCACTTCTTCAATTAAACGTGTTGCACGCAAAGATGGTTGGCATATTGTTCTGTCTTTAGGTGGGTTAAGGGTTACACACAACCAAAATGCCCATTTTGGTGTGCGTAGCACGTACACCAAAATAGGCACTTCAGCTTATTCCAGACCGAGGTTAGCTCGATCACGAGCGGCTATACCAACTAGAAGTAATCGACAGCTGCGTTCTGCTATGTGATGAGAAGTGGTGCAAAGCACCACCCCTCATCACGGGCTGAGCGGGTTAGACGAAATCCGCGCGGGTAATTTGTCGAGTGTTCAGGTTATCCAGCAGGAGAAGCCGATCGCCTCCTCGGGAAATGAGAACACCACCCTGCTGCTGTCGAATCGTCAGGTCTTCAAAGCGGAAGTTACCCAATACGATGCGATCCAGGCCGTCAGCGAAATCAGTGACCTGATCAAGGCCCTGGTGGGGTTGGAGAACCAGGCGATCGCGCCCTGTTCCAGTAGCAATCACATCCCTGCCGGTGCCGCCAGACAGCAAGTCGTCGCCACTCCCACCATCCAGGCGATCATCACCCGCCTGCCCGTTGAGCGTATCGTTTCCGCTACCGCCCAGTAAGGCGTCTATTCCAGCACCTCCGAGCAGGGTGTCATTACCGGCATCCCCGGAAAGGCGATCGCTACTGCCGTTTCCTTCCAGGCGATCGTTGCCCAAACCACCCAGGAGTGTGTCTCTGCCCAGACCCCCATAAATCGTATCGTTGTCGGCCCCTCCATCCAGGAGGTCATTACCATTATTGCCTCCTACTAAATCCTGGCCTAATCCGCCAAACAGAGTGTCGTTGTCCGCGCAACCATAGAGCGAATCGTCGCCATCCCCACCCAGAAGGCGATCGTTACCAATCTCGCCCCTCAGCAGATCCAGTCCCACACCGCCCCATGCGGTGTCATTGCCCCGACCGGCCTGAAGGCTATCATTGCCACCGTCCCCATTCAGGCTGTCATTTCCCCAGCCGCTATTAACCAGGTCACCCTGGAGGCTGCCAGTCAATGTGAGCGTGCCACCATACTGTGAGAATCCAAATCGCTCAAAGTTCTTCACGCTAAGACCCGGAATGCCTTGCAACTGATCATTGGGTGTATTCAGGGTCAGTTGGAGAGAGGTGGCTCTGGTTCCTTCTGAGAGGAGTAGGCGATCGCTCCCAAGCCCTCCATCCAGCTGATCATTTTGCCGAATCGTCGGTACTGTCGCGATTACCGTATCGGAACCTGCCGCCGGCAAAATGTTGTCAAACACGGGGGTAGTTCGGAGAGTGCGGTCAACAATTTCTCCGATTGCGAATACCAGGAAGGTTTGAGTGATCGTCGCATTGGGATTGTTGCCAGCGGCAAGGGTCACTGTCAGCGGCACACGTGCCTGGGTACGGCCCTGATTCACGACCGCCTCAGTACTCTTTAACTTAAGCTGAAGAACGCCGTTGACCTCAACAATTTCAAAGCGGCTATCGCTGACCGTCAGGTTGTAATTGCGGAATGCCGCAATCACATCGGGGTCTGTAATGGTCAGGTTACCGACAATGGCACCCGGCTGGTTTTGAGCAATGGTGGTGTTACTCAGAGCGATCGCCGTAGGCAGTTCGTCAACGTTCGTGACCGTCAGAGCAACGGCAGTGCTATAGCTCAGGGTGGGGGTGTTGGCATCCTGAGCCGTTAACGTGAGATTGAGTTGCCCGTTGGTAATGGCTTCATAGTTCAGGGATTGGTTGGCCTGGAGCTGAAGCTGCAACACACCCGCGTTATTCACCACTTCAAAGCGGTTGTCGCTGACGGTCACTGTGTTGTTTTGGAAGGCTGCCAGGGTATCAGGATCGGCCACGGTCAGAGTGCCAATAATGGCTCCTGCAACGTTCTCAGCGACGGTGTTACCGCTGAGGGCGATCGCCGTGGGGGCCTCGTTGCGATCGTTAACCGTGATGGTCTGCGTGACCTCAATCGTATTTCCCGCAACATCGGTAGCTCGAATCCGAATGCTGTAGTTGGCTTGAGTTTCAAAGTTTGCTCTGTCGTTGATCCGCAGTTGGTTACCCGTGAGGGTGAAGGCGGCGTTGTCATCAGCACCCAAGCCCGCAACCAGAGTGTAGGTGACGGGATTGCTATCCGTTGCCGAAAGGGTTGCAACCAACGCATTGGGAGCATTATTTTCATCCAAATCAGCCGCGCTTAACTGGGGTGCCGTAGGGGCAATGGTGTCAATGGCAAAGGGTTGAGAGGTGGTCGAGCTAGCGTTTCCAGCGGTATCGCTAGCTGTGACCGTTACGACTCGATTGGCTCCTTCGCCCAGGTTGGCTAAGTCTTGGGCTGAGAGGGTATAGCTCCAGGTCGTACCATTCACGGTGGCAGTACGGGTCTGTCCGCCAATGTTCAGGGTAATCAGAGCCCCAGCCTCCAGGGTGCCGCTAAGGACAACCCCGGCCGCAGCTTCGGCTGCGTTGATCTCGTTGTTGGTGGCGATCGCCCCAATCGTTGGTGCTCCAGGGCGCAGTGTATCAATGGTAAACGCAGCGGAGGATAGGGTTGTGGTATTGCCAACAGCATCCGTTGCGGTCACGGTGACGGTCTTACCACCCCCTTCACCCAAGTTGCTCAAGTCTTGGGCTGTCAGGGTGTAGCTCCAGGTGGTGCCATTCACCGTCGCGCTACGGGTTTGTCCTCCGAGACTCAAGCTAACAGTAGAACCTGCTTCCGTTGTCCCGCTTAGCACAACCCCGGTAGTGGCTTCTGTGGCATCGATGATGTTATTGGTGGCAATGGGGGCGATCGCCACACCCGTGGGCGGCACCGTGTCAATCGTAAAGACAGGGGAGGTGGTGCTAGTGGCATTGCCCGCAATGTCTCGACTGGTAACGGTGACGGTTCTGCCCGGTCCTTGACCCAGGCTGAGGATATCAGCGTTGGATAGGGTATAGCTCCAGGTAGTGCCGTTCATGGTGGCCATACGGGTTTGCCCAGCCACATTGAGGGTGACGCTAGATACTGCCTCCGTGCTGCCCGTCAGGACAACCCCAGCGGTAAATTCGGCCAGGTTGATGATGTTGTCGGTGGCGATCGCTCCAATCGTGGGAACAGATGGGGCGATCGTATCGACGGCAAAGGGGAAGGCCGTGCTCAGCGGTGAGGTATTTCCCAAAAGATCCCGCACACTCGCGGTCAGGCTCTTGCCTCCGCCTTGACCAATCAGGGCTAAGTCTGCAGCAGTTAATGGGTAAGCCCAGTTACCGTTCGCATTGGCCACCGTCGTAGCTAGCGGAGCGCTTCCGAGGAACAGGGTAACGGTCGCATTGGCTACCGCTGTACCGGCCACTACCGCATCTCCAGCAAGGCCGCTGACAATGCTGTCGGTACCTCCAATGCTGCTAATGGTGGGGGCTCCAGGAAGCAGAGTCGCGACTGTAAAGGTGAAGGGAGTACTGGGCGTGGAAAGGTTACCGGCGGCATCCCGGGCGGTGACAGTAAGCGCCTTGTTGTTCCCCTGACCCAGGGTGGTGATGTTCGCCGCAGTCAGAGCATAGCTCCAGTTCCCTGAGGCGTCGGCAACGACAGTACCCAGCAGGGTCGTTCCAAAAAACAGACTCACGGTACTGTTCGCTTCGGCTGTTCCCACGACCTGGCCGTCTCCGGCTGTCGGGCCAACGATGCTATCAGGTCCGCCAATCGCTGTAATGGTGGGAGTGGCGATCGCCGTATCAATGGCAACGGCGCGGGTAGCAGCAGGGCTGGTGTTACCTGCCGCATCCTGGGCAGTGACGCTAATCGTGGTATTGCCATCAGCGGGAATCTGGTTGTTGTTAAATATCAGGCTCCAGGCACCGTTGCCGCCCGTCGTGGTTGTGAGGGTTGTGTTCCCCCAGGTAACGTTCAGGCGGCTATTCGCTTCCGCTGTTCCGCTGACGGTCACGCCAGCGGCCCGCTCAGTAGCATTCACCCGGCCATCCCCTGCCACTGCGTTGATAGTGGGCACGTTGGGAGCTGCAACATCCAGGGTCACGGCTCGGGTTGTAATAGCCCCAACATTTCCAGCCGTGTTGGTGACGCGGGTCTGGATGTTCCAGTTGCCCGTCTTGGCCGCGTTATCTACAAACGTCCAGCTCGTGCCCGTAGCGTTGGCGTTAACCCATGTTGTGCCACCATTCACCGAAACTTGTAGAGTTTCACCGACACCCAGCGCCGCAGACAGGGTACCGGTGTAGGTCCGCCCAGCAGCACCATCACTAGTGATGAAGTCGGTAGCAGAAACCCCTGTATCCCGCGTCATGGACGTGACGGTCGCGGTTTGGGCCAACACTGTATTGGAAAGAATCACCGATCGGGATGTCACCGTTCCGGTATTCCCTGCCGTGTCAATAACACGGGTTTGGATGTTCCAGTTGCCGTTCTTAGCGATGGTGTCGTTAAACGTCCAGGTGGTTCCCGTAACCGTTGCACTGCTCCAGGTCGTGCCTCCATCCACCGAGATTTGCAACGTTTCCCCATTTCCCAGGGCTGCAGAGAGGGTGCCGGTGTATGTCCGTCCAGCGGCTCCATCTGTAGTGATGAAGTCGGTGGCAGAAACGCCCGTATCTCGGGTCATGGAGGTGACGACAGCGGTTTGGGTAGGAGCCACCGTGTCGAGGATCACCGTCCGGGAGTTTACCGTTCCGGTGTTCCCCGCGGTATCGATAACACGAGTTTGAATGCTCCAGTTGCTGTTTTTAGCAAGGGTGTCATTGAACGTCCAGGCAGTTCCGTTAACCGTTGCACTGCTCCAGGTAATGCCACCATTCACGGAGACTTGTAAGGTTTCATCTGCACCTAAGGCAGCGGAGAGGGTACCCGTGTAGGTGCGCCCAGCGGCACCATCCTCGGTAATGAAGTCGGTAGCAGAAGCCCCGGTATCTCGGGTCATGCTGGTAACCGTCGCCGTCTGCGTAGGAGCGGCCGTGTCGAGGGTGACCAACTGGGATGTCACAGTACCGCTGTTGCCAGTAGCATCGACAATGCGGGTTTGGATGCTCCAGTCGCCACTCTTGGCTGTGGTGTCATCAAACGTCCAGGTAGTGCCGTTAACGGTGGCACTGGACCAGGTCACACCATCATCGACAGAAATTTCCAGGGTTTGATCTGCACCCAAGGTTGCCAGGAGGCTGCCTGTATAAGTCCGTCCAGCAGTGCCATCACTGGTGATGAAGTCCGTGGTAGAAACCCCCGTATCCTTCGTCATTGATGTAATGGTCGCGGTTTGGGGCAGGGGCGCGTTGTTGAGAATGACGGGTTGGGAGATAACCGTTCCGATGTTACCGGCGGTATCTACAATGCGGGTTTGGATGCTCCAGCTGCCGCTTTTAGCGATGGTGTCGTTAAACGTCCAGGTGGTTCCGCTAACCGTTGCACTGCTCCAGGTCACGCCACCATTCACAGAAACTTGTAACGTCTCATTGGCATCCAGAGCCGCCGAGAGGGTGCCGGTATAAATGCGCCCAGCCGTACCATCCTCGGTAATGAAGTCGGTTGCCGAGTCGCCCGTATCCTTGGTCATGGAGGTGACGACAGCGGTTTGGGTCGGTGCGACCATGTCGAGAATGACAGGTTGTGAGGCGATCGCCCCAACATTTCCAGCAACATCAACAACCCGGGTTTCGATAGACCAGTTGTCGTTCTTCGCCGTGCTGTCGTTGAACGTCCAGTTGGTTCCGTTGACCGCTACATTCACCCAGGTAGCGCCGCCATCTACGGAGATTTGCAACGTTTCTCCAGTCCCCAGAGCTGCAGAGAGAGTACCGGTGTAGGTGCGTCCAGCGGCACCATCATTCGTAATGAAGTCGTTGGCGAATACCCCTGTGTCCCGCGTCATTGAAATGACCGTGGCTGTTTGCGTCGGTAATCCGTTGTCCAGAATGACAGCTTGAGATGTTACCGTTCCGGTGTTCCCGGCATCATCAATCACACGAGTTTGGATGTTCCAATTCCCGCTCTTGGCAATGGTGTCATCGAAGGTCCAGGTTGTTCCTGTAACCGCCGCATTTGCCCAGGTAGCACCGCCATCCACTGAAACTTGCAGCGACTCATTTACACCCAATGCCGCAGAGAGAGTACCGGTGTAGATGCGTCCAGCGGTGCCATCACTAGTGATGAAGTCAGTGGCAGAAACCCCCGTATCCCGCGTCATGGATGTCACGGTAGCGGTCTGCGACACTACCGCATTGGTAAGGATGACGGGTTGGGATGTTACCGTTCCAGTGTTTCCCGCCGTGTCAACAACACGGGTTTGAATATTCCAGTTGCCGTTCTTAGCGATAGTGTCGTCGAACGTCCAGGTTGTTCCTGTAACCGTTGCACTGCTCCAGCTAGCACCGCCATCCAGCGAAACTTGCAATGTTTCCCCATTCCCCAAGGCAGCCGAGAGAGTGCCGGTGTAGGTGCGCCCAGCCGTACCGTCTGTGGTGATGAAGTCGGTTGCTGAGTCGCCCGTATCCTTGGTCATGGAGGTGACGACAGCGGTTTGGGTCGGCGCCAATGTGTCGAGGATGACGGGCTGCGATGTTACCGTTCCCGTGTTTCCAGCGGTATCAACGACACGAGTTTGAATGCTCCAGTTGCCGTTCTTAGCGATGGTGTCGTTAAACGTCCAGTTGGTTCCGTTAACCGTCGCATTCGTCCAGGTCGTACCGCCATCTACAGAGATTTGCAACGTTTCTCCAGTTCCCAAAGCCCCCGAGAGAACACCCGTGTAGGTACGTCCAGCCGCACCATCCGTTGTGAGAAAGTCCGTAGCAGAGGCTCCCGTATCCCGGGTCATGCGGATGACCGTAGCCGTCTGGGTCGGAGCCGTGGTATCGAGGACAAAACTCAGGGCTGGAGAGATAGAGATGTTACCAGCCTCATCGGTTTGGCGCACAACTACCGACTTTGCCCCATCATCGGTCAGAGTGAAGCTCGTACCCGTAAAAGTAATCCAGGTCTGCCCATTGTCGGTGCTGTACTCCCGGATGGAACCCGCCTGCAGCCCCGATACATTCACTAAACCCGAGTTCGTGATGCCGTCGTTGCTGGAGTTACCAGAATCCAGGCCCAAGCTTAAGCTTGCAGTCGTTGGGATTAGCGTTTCAATCGCAAAGGTTTGAGACAATTGAGTGCTGATATTGCCAGCGGCATCTGTAGCCGTTGCCGTAACAGTTCTTGTCCCCTGACCCAGGCCACTGATCTCCGTGTTGGTGAGGGTATAGCTCCAGCTTCCGTTGGCAGCCGTTACGGTCCGAATAAACCCACCAATATTGAGGTTGACCGTAGCACCAGATTCAGCAGAGCCGGTGAGAACAACGCCGTTGGTGGATTCGAGCACACTGATAACGTTGTCTCCCGCGATCGCCCCAATGGTTGGAGTATCGGGCGCGATCGTGTCCAGGGTAAAGGTGAAGCTTGTGGCCGCAGAGGTATTGCCCAGCAGATCAATCTGCCGCACCTGAATCGTGTTGTTGCCCTCAACCGGGGTAAAAGTAGTGCTCCAGGTTGTTCCCCCGTCAGTGCTGTACTGGATCGTTGATCCTGTCTCCGCGCTGATGTTCAGAGCACCATTGTTGGTGATTCTGTCGGTATTGGAGCCACCCGTATCGTTCGTTAGCGCAACACCCGGAGCCAGTGCCCCAGTATCGAGGGTGAAGCTAAAGCTGGTTGCTGCGGAAGTGTTGCCAGCCACATCAACCTGCCGCACCTGAACGGTATTGTTACCTTCGACTGGGGTGAAGGAGTTTGTCCAGGTTGTCCCCCCGTTGGTGCTGTACTGGATTGTGGCTCCATCTTCCGCCGTAATGGATAGGGCACCGTCGCTGGTCACTCTATCGGTATTCGAGCTACCGGTGTCATTGAGTAAGGCAACACTTGGAGCTGTGGCGATCGTATCCAGGCTAAAGGTGAAGCTCGTTGCCGCAGAGATATTGCCAGATGTATCAATCTGCCGTACTAGAACGGTGTTACTGCCTTCTACAGGGGCAGGGGTAAAAGAGGTCAGCCAGGTTGCACCTCCATTGGTGCTGTACTGGATGGTCGCTCCGGTTTCCGCCGTAACGGATAGTGCCCCATTGCGAGTAATTCGGTCGGTGTTGGAGCTACCTGTATCATTCGCCAGCGCCACCCCTGGAGCGACAACCCCTGTATCCAGGGTGAAGCTGAAGCTGGTGGCAGTAGAGGTATTGCCAGCCACATCAATCTGACGGACCTGAACAGCGTTGTTGTCTTCAATCGGGGTGAAGGAAGCTGCCCAAGTCGTACCACCGTCAATACTGTATTGGATTGCAGCTCCCGTTTCCGCCGTGATGGAGAGTGCCCCATTGTCAGTGATCCGGTCCGTATTGGATGTACCCGTGTCGCTGGTTAAAGCAACACCCGGAGCCGCAACCGTGGTATCCAGAGTAAACGCAAAGCTCGTGGCAACGGAGGCATTTCCAGCCTCATCCAGTTGACGCACCAGAACGGTGTTGTTACCTTCCACGGGGGTAAAGGACGTCGTCCAGGTTTGCCCCCCGTTGGTGCTGTACTCGATTGTGGCACCATTTCCAGCCGTAATAGACAGCGCCCCATCTCGGGTAATTCTGTCCGTATTGGAACTCCCAGTATCGTTGGTGAGCGCAACACCCGGAGATGTTACATCCGTATTGAGCGTAAAGGTAAAGCTGGTAGCCGAGGAGATATTGCCAGCCACATCAATCTGGCGCACCTGAATGGTGTTGTTACCTTCGACCGGTGTGAAGGTGGTGAGCCAGGTGGTGCCTCCATTGGTGCTGTACTGGACCGTGGCCCCATTTTCTGCCCCAATAGTCAGGGTGCCATCGCTCGTGATTCGGTCGGTGTTGGATGTGCCCGTGTCATTAGCCAAAGCAACACCCGGAGCAACAACTGTGGTATCGAGGGTGAAATTAAAGCTCGTAGCCGCAGAAGTATTCCCAGAACCATCAATCTGCCGCACCAGAACCGTGTTATTTCCTTCCACCGGAGTGAAGGTATTTGTCCAGGTCGTACCGCCGTTGATGCTGTATTGGACAGTCGCTTCCGGCTCCGTCGTAATGCTCAACGCACCAGTGTTTGTAATTCTGTCGGTATTGGAGCTGCCAGTATCACTGGTTAAAGCAACACCGGGTGCAACCACGCCTGAATCCAGGGTGAAAGCAAAGCTTGTAGCCGCAGAGGTATTGCCTGCGACATCAATTTGACGTACCAGAACGGTGTTGTTGCCTTCGACCGGAGTGAAGGAAGTCGTCCAGGTTGTTCCCCCGTTCGTGCTGTACTGGATGGTCGATCCAGTTTCGGCTGTGATGGAGAGTGCGCCATCGCTGGTGACTCTATCGTTATTGGATAGTCCCGTGTCATTAGTCAGCGCAACACCCGGAGCGATTGCGATCGTATCAAGGGTAAAGTTCAAGCTAGCAGCAGGAGAGATGTTGCCAGATTCATCAATCTGCCGCACCTGAACCGTGTTGCTTCCTTCAACAGGAGTGAAAGAATTTGTCCAGGTCGTGCCGCCGTTGATGCTGTATTGAACAGCCGCTCCCGGCTCCGCCGTAATAGTCAGCGCGCCATTGTTCGTGATTCGGTCGGTATTAGAACTTCCAGTGTCATTGCTCAAAGCAACACCCGGAGCCACTACTCCTGTATCCAGGGTGAATGTGAAGGTGGTAGCCGCAGAGGTGTTACCCGCGACATCAATCTGCCGCACCTGAACGGTGTTACTGCCTTCTACTGGTGTGAAGGCATTGCTCCAGGTAGAGCCACCATTGGTGCTGTATTGAATCGTGGCACCATTTTCAGCGGCGATCGCCAACGCACCATCACCCGTCACTCGGTCGGTATTAGAGGGGCCGGTGTCATTGGTCAGCGCAACCCCAGGAGCAGCCACCGTTGTATCAAGGGTAAAGGTGAAGCTCGTAGCCGTAGAAGTATTACCAGATGTATCGGTCTGCCGTACCAGAACGGTATTACTGCCTTCCACGGGTGTAAAGGTGTTTGTCCAGGTCGTCCCCCCATTCGTGCTGTACTCGACGGTGGCACCTGTCTCTGTCGTAATGGACAGTGCACCATTGCTCGTGATTCTGTCGGTATTGGAGCTACCGGTATCACTATTCAAATCAATACCCGGAGCCACAACACCCGTATCCAGCGTAAAGGTAAAGCTATTGGTGGCAGAGGTATTACCCGCAATATCAACCTGCCGCACTAGAACGGTATTGTTGCCTTCAATTGGGGTAAAGGAGTTTGTCCAGGTCGTCCCCCCGTTGGTGCTGTACTGGATGGTCGCTCCTGGTTCAGCAGCAATAGTCAGGGTGCCATCGCTGGTCACTCTGTCAGCATTGGATGGGCCAGTGTCGTTCGCCAGTGCAACACCCGGAGCGGCTGCAACCGTATCCAGAGTAAAGCTAAAGGTCGTTGGAGCAGAAATATTACCCGTTGCATCAATCTGGCGCACTTGAACCGTGTTGTTACCTTCGACCGGCGTAAAGGAGTTTGTCCAGGTTGTGCCCCCGTTGGTGCTGTACTGGATCGTCGCACCGGTTTCTGCACTGATAGCCAGGGCACCGCTGTTCGTAATTCTGTCAGTATTGGAACTACCCGTGTCGCTAACTAAAGCAACACCCGGAGCCACAGCACCCGTATCCAGCGTGAAGGTAAAGGTCGTGGCCGTGGACGTATTACCCGCCACATCAATCTGGCGCACTTGAACCGTGTTGTTGCCCTCAACGGGGGTGAAATTCGTTGTCCAGTTTGTGCCACCATCGATGCTGTACTGAATTGTGGCCCCACTCTCTGCCGTAATAGCAAGTGCAGCGTCACTAGTCACCCTATCGGTATTGGATGTGCCTGTGTCATTGGCCAACGCAATTCCCGGAGCGGCAACTATTGTATCGAGGACGAAGGTGAAGCTAGCAGCAGGAGAAATGTTGCCAGCTACATCAATTTGGCGCACCTGAATGGTGTTAGTGCCTTCACCTGGAGCAAAGGAGGTACCCCAGGTGCTTCCGCCATCGGTGCTGTATTGAATTGTGGCGCCATTTTCTGCCGTGATGCTTAATGCACCATTGTTGGTGATGCGATCGCTGCTAGAGATACCAGTATCACTAGCCAACGCAACCACTGGAGCGACAACACCGGCATCCAGGGTGAAATTGAAGGTAGTAGCTGTGGAGACGTTACCCGCGACATCAACCTGTCGCACCTGAACCGTGTTGTTGCCTTCAACCGGAGTAAAGGAAGTGGTCCAATTATTTCCACCATCGGTGCTGTATTGAATCGTTGCGCCATTTTCCGCGGTGATGCTTAGCGCACCATTGCTGGTGATTCTGTCAGTGTTTGAAGGACCTGTGTCATCGCTAAGAGCAACACCTGGAGCAACAACGGCTGTATCAAGGGTGAAGTTAAAGGTGGTAGCTGTGGAGACGTTACCCGCGACATCAACCTGTCGCACCTGAACTGTATTGCTACCTTCAACAGGAGTAAAGGAAGGTGTCCAGGTCGTACCACCATCGGTACTGTATTGAATTGTGGCACCATCCTCCGCTGTAACAGAGAGGGCCCCATTATTAGTAATTCGGTCAGTGGTGGAACTGCCAGTATCACTGGTTAAAGCAACGCCCGGAGCAACGACACCTGTATCTAAAGTGAAGGTGAAACTAGTGGCAGTAGAAGTGTTACCGGCTACGTCAACCTGCCGTACCTGAACGGTATTGTTGCCCTCAACCGGAGTGAAGGAGGTGGCCCAGTTGTTTCCACCATCGGTGCTGTATTGAATCGTAGCGCCATTTTCTGCTGTAATATTCAGCGCACCATTGCTAGTAACTCTGTCGGTATTTGACGGACCTGTATCATTGCTAAGAGCGACACCCGGAGCCGCAACAGTTGTGTCGAGGGTGAAGTTAAAGGTGGTAGCAGGAGAAGTGTTACCGGCGACATCAATCTGTCGCACCTGAACTGTGTTGCTGCCTTCAACCGGAGTGAAGGAGGGTGTCCAATTATTTCCACCATCGGTGCTGTATTGAACAGTAGCACCGGTCTCCGGTGTAACAGAGAGGGCACCATTATTGGTGATTCGGTCGGTGGTGGAGCTGCCAGTATCACTGGTTAAAGCAACACTGGGAGCAACAACACCTGTATCCAAGGTAAAGGTGAAACTAGTGGAAGCAGAAGTATTACCCGCGACATCAACTTGTCGCACTTGGACTATGTTGCTGCCTTCAACTGCTGTGAAGGTAGGTGTCCAGGTCGTGCCACCGTCGGTGCTGTATTGAATCGTGGTGCCATTTTCCGCTGTAACAGAGAGGGCACCATTACTGGTGGCTCTGTCGGTATTTGACGGGCCTGTGTCATTGCTAAGAGCAACACCTGGAGCCGCAACAGTTGTATCAAGGGTGAAGGTAAAGGTGGTAGCAGGAGAAGTGTTACCGGCGACATCAATCTGGCGCACCTGAACTGTGTTGCTACCTTCAACAGGAGTAAAGGTAGGTGTCCAGGTCGTACCACCATCGGTACTGTATTGAATTGTGGCACCATCCTCTGCTGTAACAGAGAGGGCACCATTGTTGGTAATTCGGTCAGTGTTGGAGCTGCCAGTGTCATTGCTCAAAGCAACACCCGGAGCAACCACACCTGTATCTAAGGTGAAGGTGAAACTAGTGGCAGGAGAAGTGTTACCGGCTACGTCAACCTGCCGTACCTGAACGGTATTGTTGCCCTCAACCGGAGTGAAGGAGGTGGCCCAGTTGTTTCCACCATCGGTGCTGTATTGAATCGTGGCGCCATTTTCTGCTGTAATATTCAGCGCACCATTGCTAGTAACTCTGTCTGTATTTGACGGACCTGTATCATTGCTAAGAGCGACACCCGGAGCCACAACCGTTGTGTCGAGGGTGAAGGTAAGAGTGGTAGCAGGAGAAGTGTTACCGGCGACATCAATCTGACGCACCTGAACTGTGTTGTTCCCTTCAACTGCTGTGAAGGTAGGTGACCAAGTTGTGCCACCATCGGTACTGTATTGAATTGTGGCACCATCTTCCGCTGTAATAGAGAGGGCACCATTGTTGGTAATTCGGTCGGTGTTAGAACTGCCAGTATCATTGCTCAAAGCAACACCTGGAGCAACCACACCTGTATCTAGAGTGAAGGTAAAGCTAGTGGCAGCAGAGGTATTCCCAGCTATGTCAATCTGGCGTACTTGGACTGTGTTGCTGCCTTCAACTGGAGTGAAGGTATTGCTCCAACCGTTTCCACCATCGGTGCTGTATGGAATTGTGGCACCATTTTCTGCTGTGATACTCAGCGCACCATTGCTAGTGACTCTGTCAGTGTTTGACGGGCCTGTGTCATTGCTAAGAGCAACACCCGGAGCCACAACTGTTGTGTCGAGGGTAAAGGTAAAGGTAGTAGCCGGGGAGGTGTTACCGGCCCCATCAATCTGACGCACCTGAACGGTGTTGTTACCTTCAACTGGGATGAAGGTATTGCTCCAGGTGTTGCCCCCATTAGTGCTGTATTGAATTGTGGCGCCGTTTTCTGCCACAACGGTTAGTGCATCGTTGTTCGTAATTCGGTCCGTATTGGAGTTTCCGGTATCGCTAGTTAGGGCAACGCTAGGAGCGATCGCCCCTGTATCCAACACAAAGGTGAAGGTCGTGGCCGCAGAAGTATTGCCAGCAACATCAATTTGGCGCACCTGAACCGTATTGTTACCTTCAACGGCAATGAAGGAGTTTGTCCAGGTCGTGCCTCCGTTGGTGCTGTACTGGATCGTGGCTCCTGGCTCTGCCGTGATGGACAGCGCACCATTGCTGGTGATTC
The DNA here is from genome assembly GCF_039962325.1 of Leptolyngbya sp. PL-A3. Classification (NCBI taxonomy): domain Bacteria; kingdom Bacillati; phylum Cyanobacteriota; class Cyanophyceae; order Leptolyngbyales; family Leptolyngbyaceae; genus Leptolyngbya; species Leptolyngbya sp. PL-A3. Next base: position 4,888 of record NZ_JAMPLB010000056.1, on the reverse strand, counting down.
GGTCAGTGCTGGAGCTTCCAGTATCCGTGGTGAGTGCAACACTGGGAGCAATAACGCCTGTATCCAACACAAACGTGAAGGTTGTGGCCGCCGAAGTGTTGCCAGCCACATCAATCTGCCGCACCTGAACCGTGTTGTTGCCCTCCACGGGGGTGAAGGAGGTCGTCCAGTTGGTGCCACCGTCTATGCTGTATTGAACCGTTGCACCGTTTTCCGCTGCGATAGTTAATGCACCATTGTTGGTGATGCGATCGCTGTCGGAACTGCCAGTGTCGTTAGCAAGGGCAACGCCTGGGGCCAAGACGCCCGTATCCAGGGTGAAGGTGTAAGTCGTAGCTGCGGAGGTGTTGCCAGCGACATCAACCTGCCGTACTTGAACTGTGTTACTTCCTTCAATCGGGGTGAAGGAGGGTGTCCAGGTATTGCCACCATCAATGCTGTACTGAATCGTGGCTCCAGTTTCCGCTGTAACCGAGAGGGCACCGTTGCTGGTGACTCTGTCAGTACTGGAGCTTCCCGTATCATTGGTGAGTGCGACCCCCGGAGCGGCCGCAATGGTGTCTAATGTAAAGGTGAAAGTGGTGGCAGGAGACGTATTGCCCGCCCCGTCAACTTGGCGTACCTGGACGGTGTTGCTCCCCTCGGCTGGGGTGAAGGATGTGATCCAGGTATTGCCACCATCTGTGCTGTATTCAACGGTGGCTCCAGTTTCTGTAGCAACGGATAGGGCCCCATTGTTGGTGATTCGGTCGGTACTGGAGCTTCCCGTGTCATTAGCCAGGGCAACACCGGGAGCCAGCGCACCGGTATCCAGTGTAAAGGTGAAGGTGGTGGCAGACGAGGTGTTACCCGCAGCATCAATCTGGCGCACCTGAACGGTATTGTTACCTTCTACGGCGTTAAAGGAGTTGCTCCAGTTGCTGCCTCCGTCTGCGCTGTACTGAATCGTCGCACCATTCTCAGCGCTGACAGTTAACGCTCCGTTGCTGGTAACGCGGTCAGTGTTGGAGCTGCCAGTGTCGCTGGTGAGCGCAACACCTGGAGCTGCAGCAGTGGTATCGAGGGTGAAGTTGAACGTGGTAGCCGGGGAGGTATTACCCGCCACATCAATTTGGCGCACCTGGACGGTGTTGTTGCCCTCAACGGGAGTAAAGGTGGTTGCCCAGGTAGAGCTACCGTTCGTGCTGTATTGAATGGTGGCCCCATTTTCTGCCGTAATCGAGAGGGCCCCATTACTGGTGACTCTATCTGTATTAGAGTTGCCAGTGTCGCTGCTAAGTGCAACCCCAGGAGCTACGGGTGCAAGGGTATCGATTGTAAAGGGCTGTGAAGTAATAGACGTAGTATTTCCAGCTACATCTGTTGCCGTCACAACAACCGTTCTGCCTGGGCCCTGAAGGCTGGCTAGAAGGGTACTATCGCTACCAGTAACGGCGTAGCTCCAGGTGTTACCCGTTACTGTGGCAGTGCGATTAATTCCTAAGAAATTGAGGGTTACGGTAGACCCTGCTTCAGTCGTACCGGTGAGGACAAATCCAGCATTTGCTTCCGCTGCATTAACGATGTTATCGCCAGCAATCACATTGATTGTTGGGTTGACAGGTGCCGTGGTATCCAGGGTGAAGGCAAAGGTGCTAGTCGGAGAAGTATTACCTGCGGTATCAATTTGCCGTACCAAGACCGTGTTGCTACCTTCCACGGGTGTGAAGGTATTCGTCCAAGTGGTGCCCCCGTTGGTGCTGTATTGAACGGTAGCGCCACTCTCAGCGCTGATGCTGAGGGCACCGTTGCGGGTAATGCGATCGCTACTAGAAGTACCCGTATCGCTGGTCAATGCAACACCGGGTGCTGCGGCACCTGTATCCAACGTGAACGTGAAGGGGGTAGCCGCAGAGATGTTACCTGCGGTATCAATTTGCCGTACCTGAACCGTGTTGCTGCCTTCCACAGGCGTGAAGGAATTGGTCCAAGCAGTGCCACCGTTAGTGCTGTATTGAATCGTGGCCCCACTCTCGGTACTGATCGTCAGCACGCCATTGCTGGTGATTCTGTCGCTGTTGGAGGTACCCGTGTCGTTGGCTAAAGCCACACCCGGAGCAACGGCACCTGTATCCAGGGTGAAGGTAAAGGTGGTAGCTGCAGAGGTATTGCCTGCTACATCAATCTGACGCACCTGGATGGTGTTGCTGCCTTCCACTGGTGTAAAGGAATTACTCCAGCTCGTACCTCCGTTGGTGCTGTACTGAATTGTGGCTCCTGTCTCGGCACTGATCGTCAGCGCACCATTGCTGGTAACTCTGTCTGTGTTGGAACTGCCAGTGTCGCTGGTGAGCGCAACGCCTGGAGCAACGGCACCTGTATCCAGCGTGAAGGTAAAAGTGGCGGCTGCAGAGGTATTGCCTGCTACGTCAACTTGGCGCACCTGGACAGTGTTACTCCCTTCCACTGGTGTAAAAGAATTGGTCCAGGTTGTTCCCCCGTTAGTGCTGTACTGAGTCGTGGCACCATTTTCCGCTGTGATGGCAAGGGCACCATTGCTGGTGACTCGGTCAGTATTCGAGCTACCTGTATCGTTGTTTAAAGCAACACCCGGAGCCAGTGCAGTCGTATCAAGCGTGAAATTGAAGGCGTTGGAGGTGGAAGTGTTTCCTGCAGCATCAGTTTGACGAACGAGGACAGCCTTTGTTCCATCACCGGTGAGGGTGAAGCTGGTGCCCGTAAAGGTCGTCCAGTTTTGCCCATTGTCCGTGCTGTACTGGCGCGTGGAACCGTTCTCCAGCCCTGCAACGCTGATCACCCCGGAGCTGGTGATGTTATCACCAGCGGTACCGGAATCGGTAGTCAGGCTTAATGTGGGGACTAGGGGAGCTAATGTGTCGCCAGTGATGGGGAGGGTATTACTGACTGTGTTACTGTTGGCAGCGGTATCTGTGAAACGTCCTGATGCGACTGAGATCGAGCCGCTGAGGCTATTTGTGTTGGCGGTGGGGGTGAAGGTAGCGGTATAAACCAGAGGATTCGCAGTGGCGGTTAACCCCGTGATGGTTCCCCCTGAAACAGCAATGTCGGTCGCATCAAAACCAACCGGCGCTTCTGAAAAGGTAAAGGTAACCGTTGCTGTCTCGCCTGCCCTGAACGTTGTTCTATTGCTAGCGATAGTAACCGTGGGAGCGGTTGTGTCGAGGGTATAAGACCGCGTTGCACCACTCGTTGTATTGCCAGCACTATTGATTACACGGGTCTGTAGGGTGTTGGTTCCAGATACAAGCGTAACGTTACTGGCTGTCCATGTTTGCCCGCTAGTTGTTGCTGTTATCCAAGTGACGCCACCATTAGCAGAGACTTGAATAGATTCACCCGCAGCAAGAGAGCCTGTGAAGGTACCTTGAACATTCTGGGTAGCAGCATTTGTAATAAAGTCACCTGTGGTGCCCGTATCACTGCTAAGAGAGGTAATAGCATTAATTGCGGCAGTGCTTGGAGCAACGGTATTAACTGAAAAGCTGGGAAGCGTACTAATACTGTTGGCATTGCCGTTGTCAGCAGGCCCTCTATTTCCTTGACCATTAGCAGCAGGAACAACATCAAAAACGGTCTCATTCGGTAAACTTTGCGTAGCACCGTTGGTATAGTTTGGGGAAGCTAAACTTCCATTTCCCCCATAAGTTCCTTGCCAAAAGCGAAAGTTCAGGCCACCTTCGTAAGAACCTATAGCTTGCTTGAGGTTTAAGCTTGTAGTGAAAGAAGTTGCAGTATTGGAAAGATTATTAACAATCATCCAATACAGTAGTGTTCCACTAGTTGTGTAGATGCCGACTAAAACATCTTCTTGAGGATCTTGCCCATTACCAGTATTCAGACTGAGGTTGCCAGAAATGGTAACGCTCTGTGCCTCAGTTGCGTTGAAGATGTTATCAGGACCAGCGCCAGAGATGCTTACATTACTGAACGCTAAAGTATGTTGATAAGCGGCTATGGCTCCCAGATCAAGAAATGACTTAGCAGGCTTTTCCTCGATATTCCAGCTTCCACCTTGAGCCGCAGAACCGACCTTTCCGATCGCCCCAAATACCCTAGCGCCAGTCAACTGCTCCAGTTCTGAGATGAAGCGCTCATCCTGGGCAACGTTGCAGCTATAGAGGCTGATGGTTTCGAGACTCCATTCCTGAAGTAGAGCCGATCGCCGCTTTAACTGATCTAGTGCGATCGCCTCGCCTCCCAAATGTACGACACCGGGTTCTCCGTGAGCCACCAGTGCCAGATGCTTTGCTCCAGTTTCCGAGAGTAATCGGGTGATTTGAAGGAGTGCATCTTCTTCTGGCCCGACAACGTACGTTGCAACCCCTTTCCTGATCGCTTCGAGCAAAATTGGTAAGTCAGCAATCCGAGCATCAATAACGGCTAATTGCTCAGAAGTTTGGTACTCAGATCGACTGGTGGAAGCCCCAAAGAAAGTGGTCAGAGCTTGATTGGAAGTAGAAATGAGTTTTATAGACATAGAAAGGGGGATTTCGGGAACGATAGTGGTTTAGGACTTCAGGAAGTTTCTGCTGCAAACCAAACCTTCTTTCGGAGGTTTGGCATGGAAAAATTGCCGTATCGCCAAAAGCAAGATACGAGCATCAGCGCTCTAAGGAGGAGCTCAATGAGTGGAATGAGGTAGGATGCCTACCCAATCAAATGGTTAAGCCGTTGCTTGGGCCAACAAAGCTTTGTACGATGAGGGCTTCAGGAAACTGTATAAACAGCTTTTGAAACAGGAGTAACTGTTCGGGTAGGGCAAACGCATACCTTTCTTTACAATTTGCGAGAGGGGGTAGGAATTTGAGCCAGAATCTTGGTGAGATAATGCCCATCCCACCCTGCCTTAAGTCGCTTAGCCTTTGTG
>NZ_JAMPLB010000055.1:0-47401 GCF_039962325.1 Leptolyngbya sp. PL-A3 | reverse complement strand
CGAGGATGTTCCATTCTTCATCAGTGAGGCTGCTGGAATATGGCATGGTACCTTGGTTCAAGGGATTTCAGTACCTTAATTTGAGATTGTAAAGATGTCAAATGGGTTCTATAAACTGTCTTTTCATTTCTAATCCCTTTTCATAAGGAGCATTCAGTATTATGGGCGCGCGCAATTTTGCCCTAATCAGCGGTATTCTCTATATCATCGTTGGCCTTTCCGGATTTATTCCGGGTATGGTTGCAACTCCTGGGCCAGGGGGGCCTGATGTTGCTGTTGGTGCTGGTTATGGTTACCTACTGTCAACGTTCCCTGTCAATATTCTGCACAACTTGGTGCATTTAGCTGTAGGAATTTGGGGAGTTTCTGTATTTCGTAGCTATGTTCAATCCCGAAATTACAGTCGGGGTTTAGCTATCTTTTATGGTGTGCTTGCCATCATGGGATTGCTACCTGTCCTTAATACAACGTTTGGCCTGATTCCCATCTTTGGTAATGATGTTTGGCTCCATGCGTTAACTGCGTTAATTGCAGCCTATTTCGGATTCAAAACACCTACGAACCGAGAACTTCGTGAACATGAGCGAGAACTGGTCGGTGGTCGCGCTCGCAATCGATTCTAAGGATCTGCTGAGTAGGCGTTGAATCAAGCCGTTCAAGATAAGCTGGATGCCTATTTTTGTCTGCCGAGCATATATAAAGATGGGTGCTTCCGTATTAAACATAAAGCTGTGCCGCCCACTCAGTGGGTGGCACAGCTTTATGTTTAATAGGCCCTTAGGAGATTTCCAGGTAAGAACTTCCCCATTATTTGGAAAAAAGGCGCGGCTTAGCCGCGCCTTTTTTCCAAATAATGGGGATATTGTTTCTCGAAATCTCCTTAGTAGCGTAAAACGTATAAGGCCGGGACAACACTCATTCCGCTTGAGCATCATCTGTTGAAGGTTTTACACTGCCCGGCTTCTCGGCCTCTGCATTAGCGGAATTGTTCCGAAACATCTTATCCGTATCAGGATCTGGCTGTTCACCCGCACCGGGTACAGAGTCCAATTCGGTCTGAGGAAGCTGCTCTAGACCAAGGGATTCATCATCTTTTTCAGTGGGCATAATTATTTCCTCATAGTGGTTCTGTGGCCAGTTTAAGTAGTTCAGCCCTATTTGTCCTCTGGCGCAAAGCTAGCGATCGCTAAATTTTTCTCTATCTAATGAGCGATTTGATTCTTCGGGTGGTGTACGTTACGAGGCTTATGCTAGAGCCTACTTCAAAGATTATTTTCCTGTGCAAAACGTACGAAAAAATTAACTTTTAACCAGCAATAAAAAAATGACAACACTCTTTCTCTTTCATTAGATAGGAATATAAACAGCCTTTACTTTCGAGAGATAAAACAGGCAATGAGAACCGTCAGCATTAATATTGAACGCTATTATTAAGTTCTCTTAAGACTGCATTATGCTGCAAGGTCTCTTCTCCTCTAATCTGCTGCAATCGTTGATTGAACAGGATCCGCTTCAATGGTATAAAAGCCGTGATTGGCAAAAGGAGAGCGATCGCTTCCGTCACCCAGGTATAAGTTATCCGACCTACTACAAGGATCAAAATTTCCATAGTATTAAAAACGGTTATCTAAGTGTTGAAGCCGCTGTTTCTTATGATCTAGTTAGCCCTTGTTTATTGCTTCCTAACGAACAGTTGGTTCGTCGTACCTTAATCAATAAAATTCGTGAAAAACCTCAGCATATTTTAGATTTGGGCTGTGGCACAGGCTCCATGACATTGTTGCTTAAACAAGCGTTTCCGTCTGCTAAAGTGATTGGCTTAGATTTGTCACCTTATATGCTAGTTATGGCAGCCACTAAAGCCCAACAGGAAGGAGCCGACATTCAATTTCTACAAGGCAATGCGGAAAAGACCCAATTCCCCGATTGTTCCTTTGATCTAATTACTGCTTCTTTGCTTTTTCATGAAACACCCAGCACGACTGCAAGAACTATTTTGCAAGAGAGCTACCGTCTATTAAAGCCAGGTGGCAAGATTGCCATCATGGATGGCAACCAACTTTTTCTACGTCGAGTGAACTGGGTGAACCCAATTTTTGAGGAGCCCTACGCTGCTGAGTATGCGGATGGAGACATGACGGCCTGGTTACAGTCTTCTGGATTCGCCCATGTTCATACCCAATCGGTTTGGTGGATGCATCAAGTCTCTTATGGCGTGAAGCTAGATTAATGAAGCACCGCGATCGCTTGAGCTGTCCTTAATTCCTTCTACCTCATCTAAAAAGCTAAGAACCAACGGCACAAACTTTTCAGGGCGAAGCATAGCCCATTCATGATACTCGCCCTCAACGATGATTGATTTAGCATGGGGAATGTGTTCTGCAAACTCGTAGGCCATTTGCAATGGGATAAAGCGATCGCCCCCTCCCCATAACACTAAAGTTGGTGCTTGAACTTGGGGTAAAAGTGGTCGTAGATCTCGCTGTAGGGCTAATTGCGCTGCTTTCAAAACATTGCCGGTGTTAAAGACGCCGTTGTAAAGCAAAGCATATACAAATTTCAGCAATGGGATGGGTTTGATTTTAGGAATTTCTAGGAGGAGTTCGCGAACTCGTAGCAAAAGAACTTTAGGGAAAGAACCTAGCGGAATACCTGTGCTGTCAGTCAGGACGAGACTGCTTACCCGTGACGGATGAGTAGCTGCCAGAGCGATCGCCACAGCCCCCCCTCCAGAGTGCCCCACCAGGTGGACTTTGGAAAGACTCAGGGCATCTAGAAGGGAAATAAGCGGTTCAACATAACTAAGATGATGGGTCAGATATTGAGGATACTTAGCTTTTCCAAAGCCCGGCAGATCAGGTGCAATGACTCGGTAGTGCTGGCATAGTAAATTTAGGCTTCTACGGTAGGGGGCTGTGGTCATGCCCCAACCGTGTAAAAACAAAATAGGAGCTGAGCCAGATGCATCGCCCCCTTCTAAATAAAGTGTTCGATAGCTTGGTAAATCTAGTTGCTTCTTCGTTAAGCGATCGCCCATCATCGAATTGTGACTCCTCGAACCAATTTCGCACACCATAAATCCCAGAGTCTTGTGTAAAAGATGCGATTTACTGCACGTCCTACATAAAATTCTGGGGTTTATGCAATAGCATTTCTAAGCCATAAACCATGTCATACTTTCCTGGGCAATGGCTGTCGGAACCGTATGAGGCCCATCGAATTCCTGGTACCGCACGTCGTAGCCACTCTGTTGTAACTGTGGAACAATGCGGCGGCTGCATCGATCAATGGGCAGCACCGTATCATGTTGGCCGTGGGAAATAAACACACGAGGTTCCCCTACCTGGGCCGCAGGAGCCATGAAACCCGGTGAAAAGGCGAGAATGTGTGTGAAGAGATCACCATTGGTGATGCCCACAGAAAGGGCATAGGACGCCCCATCCGAGAAGCCAGCGATCGCTATCCGGCTCGGGTCGATAGCGTAACGGCTAAATGTTTGCGCTAAAGCCTGGTCAATAAATGCGATGTCTGGCCCATATTGGTTGATAATTACATCCCAGGTTTGTCGCCGTGAATCTACAGCCAACACAATCGCCGTTAAGTTATCTGCAAGGGGCCGAATAATCCTGAGTCCACCCTCGGCATCACCACCAGCACCATGCAGCATGAGCACTAGAGGGGCCGGTTGATTGTTTTGATAGGTAGGAGGTACATAAATCCAACCATCCCGCTGGCCATCTAGTTGGAGGGGATGAAGCCCTGTTGCTCCGGCTTCGGTAGGCTGTGCAGGGCGTGTCTGCAACCGCCCTACTGCCCCTGAACTTGCTCGCTTTAATGTTTTCATAACAGATTGAGTTTGTTCTACACAATGGATAGGGGTAGAGATAGCGATCGGTAGGGCAAAGTACACTCCAAAGCGCAGAAAACCTCGGCGTGTCCAGTTTGAAAAGAAGCCGTGGTTAAGTTGCCCAGAGCTTGAATCACTGTTCGCTCTGTTGTGCCGCTTCATGGTCCATTTGTTCTTCGAGTGCCATAAAAGTACCTCAAACTGTAAATTAAGCGACTTGAGCACTTATATCAGTGATGAAATCGCTTTAACAAAGGATGCATTTTAGCCGTCAAACCTATGCACACGTTAGAGCATTCAAAGACTGTTGGCATTGTTCTTTTGAAGGATAAGAAGCCGATAAATACCAGACACATCCAATTCCTTGGGAACTGTTGTAAGAATTATTTTTCCGTGTACAAAGCGTACAAAAAATAGTTTTTCTGACAAGCTTTAAAGCATTCCCTAGACATGCGGTTTGTGCTTCTGAAAGGAATACAAAAGCCCTTTCCATCACCAAAAATTACGCACTTAAAGCATGGCTCATATCTCAAGACAGGATGAAAAATAAACTACCTCTAAAACCTCTATTCTGTTGCGGTGGCTTAGCCATCGCAACAGAATAGAGGTTTTGTCCCAGCTAAGGGCTCATATTCACTTTTACAACATGATGGTGTGTGAGTATTCTTGTCCACAGTTTTAGTCCCATTCAACGTAGGGCAATCCACACTCCAACATCATAGGGAACCGAAACTAGTTGCATCGATAGGTTTGCTACCTTAGATGAGATGGCCTTAGATTGTACTGAAATCATTTACTAGAGCAGTGCAGAGCGATCGCGTTTAGTAGCAAAAATAATTTGATCCGTCACTTTGTAGAAATAAAATAGCCGCTACATTCCTAAAATACTGTAAATGTCAGCCGCTATTGTTTATCAGAGCCCGTTTATCATTAGCCTCCCCAAAGTCATGAAGCAACTCTACGTTTTTGGAGACAGTCTTTCTGATACCGGAACTGTGTTCCGAGCGACAGGAGGGATGTATCCGTCTGATCCACCCTATTTTCAAGGGCGTTATTCTAATGGTCTGGTCTGGGTTGAATACCTGGCCAATCGCCTTTCCATTGAGCACGTCAATAATGCAGCCTGTGGCGGGGCGACAACAGCTAATGATGGCAGCATGGTGCCTGGCCTTCTGGCTCAGGTGCAAGCCTTTAAGCAAAAGCAGCGTCAGGCTGATAACGAGGCTCTTTACATCTTATGGGCTGGAGCAAATGACTATCTCCAGGGTGTCAACGATACAACGCGTCCGGTTGCGAATATCGTAGAGGCGATCGCTACCCTGTCTAGCCTGGGTGCCCAAAGGATTTTAGTAGCAAACCTACCCGATTTAGGTCATTTACCGGCTACCCGATTCAGCGGTAACTCTAGCTTACTGAGCCGCTTGTCTGAGGCCCATAATGTGGCGTTGCGACGTGCACTCAAACAGTTGCAACAACAACACTCCCATCTGCAAATTGCAGCCATGGATGCTTATAAGCTGTATGAGGAGGCGATCGCCCAACCCGCAGCGTTTGGTTTTGCTCAGGTCACTCAAGCTTGCTTAGCGGGTACTCGCCCTGCTGGAAACCCCGAGCAATTTCTATTTTGGGATAGTATTCATCCTACGACTGCTGCCCATCGCCATCTCGCGGAGGCCGCTCTAACCGCGATCAAAGCCGCTGGTATCCAGCCAACGGGCCCAATTCTTCTGGCCTAAAATTTGGGTACCATACCGATTAACGATTGCAGCTTGAAGTCGCGATCGTGCCCACTTACAGCGTTTTGCGCTTGAATGGCCACGGTTGTTTTTGTGAGAGTCAGGCGGAGCGCGGTTCTCACAAAAACAACCAGACTTTAGCGCTTGAAAAGCGTTGTAAGCAGATATCAGAACTAACTAACCTCAATTTGGGATAAGCCCAAGAGCCCATTTAGTCGTGTGCTATGCGCACGACTAAATGGGCTTTTTTGAGGGGCGCGCCTTGCGCGCCCCTCGAAAAAGTCCTTAACCCAAACTGAGGTTAACTACGGTACGGTTATCTCTGGCGATCGCACTGGTGTAATGAGAGCCATCAGCCATGGCCCAATCAATGTGGCTAGAGATTGGAGCGATCGCAACTGTACTTCAGAATTAGCAAAAGGTGTGGATCTTGATCATTGGATGGGTGAATGAGTAAAGAGTTTTGGTACGTTTAACCCACTCACCATCCGCTTTTGTGCTCTAACGTAAAATTTCTAAGTCAGCCACGATGCCGAAATGGTCAGAAGGATAAAGAGTACGGCTGTTTGGGGCGGGTTGATTCAGAATCAATTGGCAATCCTTGACCCGCAAGTGTTGATTAATGAAGATGTAGTCTAATGTGCCTCGCCAGGGACGGAGGGTGTGATTGAACCGCAAATTGCGCCAGGCGTGCCAGAGTACTTTTTCCCAGTTCCGGCGCACTAAAGGCGTTGGGCAGGTATATTCTGGTTCCTGGCCGTGATATGCAGCATAGGCAGAGGTAAAATGCTGCCGCATGAGGGCGATCGCTGACGTATCAGGTGTTCCGTTAAAGTCTCCCACGGCAATAACAGGAAGTTCTGAGGGAAGTTGTCCTAGCCAATCCAAAACCTGCTGCACTTGCAAGTCACGGTCTGGATGAGGGCCAGGGTACCAGTAATAATGGCCATTGCAGAAGACCAACGGTTGCTCATTCACAGTAATCTGAACATATTGAGAGACTCGGTTCTGGCTCTGCAAAGCGATCATGTCCTGCTGTACAAACGGATAGCGACTAAGGATTGCAATTCCCTCCTTAACAGGATGTCCTTCAGGGCTGCTTTTAGGAGTGAGGTACATGTAGGGCATATCTAGTTTTTCTGCCAGCCAGGCTCCTGTGTTTTCTGGTAATTTGACTTCCTGCAAAGCAATCACATCAGCCTTTTCCGCTGCAAGCCCGTCGGCCAATGCTTCCCGTCGTTGTATCCATTCTGTCAAGTCGAATAGAATGTTGATTGTTGCGACTTTAACCATATTCCTGCCCATAGAAGGTTTACACCTAAGTGATAGTTTTCCATATCGGAAACACCGTGAGACATTAAACCTTCTCTTTTGTAAGTTGATTCAGAATCAATCAATACTCTGGACAGTTTTTCTGAAACCCTTGATTTTGCGTGCGCGAAGCGCACGCAAAATCAAGGGTTTCAGAAAAACTGTCCGAACTAATGAGAATGAATCAACTTACAAAAGATTGATCAGCCGTATACAGCCTCAGGCCGGACGATCAGATCACCACTGGGGCGGCGATCGATCACATAGATAGAAAGCCGATTAACATTAACATCCAGATGTCTCGAGATACGCTCTTTCACAGCTGTATCATGCATGCCTGTCGTGATCCCCAGTTGGGTTTCCGATAGATCGAGCGATCGCCCCTCAAATCGAATGTGAACCATTTCTATCACCTCTCATTAGCAAAACAATGGAAGAAAGAGTCGCCCGTGTAGCGATCGCTCTTTTCCTGCGAATATTAGATATCACTGAAGAAATGTAATTAATCACAGTTCTCCAGTTCATGAGAAATGCCGTGCAAGTTGAAGAAGCTGTTGTTTCATACGCAGGATTCGAACCTGCAATGAACTGTTTGGGAAACAGTTGCCTTGTCCATTGGGCAGGTATGTAAGCTTCTTCGGTCAGGGCACGACAACACACAGACCAGGATTTGAACCCGGACAAAAGGTTTTGAAGACCCTGGTGCTACCGTTACACCATCTGTGCATAGGTCGCAGCGGTGGGATTTGAACCCACATATCTTCGGTTATGAGCCGAGTGCCTTAGCCATTGGGTTACGCTGCAATAACTAAGCCCTAGGGTAAAAATTACTCCAAGATAGTGGTTCAGTTTTTAGGATTCAGGTTGCTATTGCCGGCAGATATTAGAAGCAGCAACGCCATAGGCCTCTGAAAACTTCGAGGCTTAACCTTTTCTGTGAATTGGGTGAGATTCATGGATTAAGTCCTTTGTATCTCATGTCATGCTACAAGTATACTACAAAAGTCAAGAACGTACTACAATTTTTCCGAGAAAGAAGAGGACAGTTCTCTTTCAGAAGCACGTGAATGCAAAAGTTACACCTATATCGCTCCCTCCTTCTGCTGCTTCTATATCCGTAAGGAAATATATCTTTTGTGCATCTGCTCAACCCATAGATACAACGTTCGGCACTGCCTAACATGGTGTAAGGTGACGAGCAGGATGCGTGTCCTGAAAGGGGCAAGATGAGAGTAGACCCAAAATTTTAACTAGAGATCTCACGATGCTGTTGTACTGCCCTGGACATGGGTGCCCATTGTGTACCGAATGCTACCGTCACACACAACCTTCACCAGGACGAGATGCATTTGCAGCCTTGCCCTATGATGCGAGAACAGGTATGTGTGAATGGTTTTACTCAAACGCACCAGACGAAGCCCTGGTTCGTGAAGCCGCCTATTATATTTGGCTACGGAATGGTTGTCCCAAGAACCGAGATCTTGAACACTGGTATGAAGCGTATCTGAGCTTATGTTTGAGCACAGGTCGACTCAAATCCGTGCTTGGGCAGAACGGCTAATATTTCTCAGACACGATTCACAGCATTTTCCAAGCCGGTGAGATATGAGAGAAGAACATAATCCAGAAGAGTGCTTTTTGTTCTCAAAGTACAGAAAATTAACCCATACTCTAGACAGTTTTTCTGAAACTCCTGATTTTGCGTACGCGAAACATAGGCAAAATCAGGAGTTTCAGAAAAACTGTCCGAGCTAATGACACACATGAACAAAGCTATAACTAATTCGAGTCGGAGGTATTTGAGAAGCTTATTTTTCGTGGTTAATCTGTGTTTTTCTAATGCTCTAACGCTCACTACTCTACTCTGACCCACATACCATCGGAACAGCCGGATTGTTCGCCGGTAAATAATTGAATTATTAATTTTTGTGCATATTTTTTGGCGGAAAACAGTTTTTTCAAGATTATCTGGGCATTTTTCAATGCTTGGATGTTGTAATACGTGGAATACTCTATGCTTATTCTAGGTAATTCTATTGTTGATTAAGGAATTCCACGGAGATGCTCCTTCCGGAGAATGTTCTATCATATCTATTAGTTCCTGCAGGAATGCTGAATCGGTCTATCTACCTTTGTGTTTCTACTTGACCTATCATCTGTAGGGAATCTACCTGAAGCTTTTAAGGAATCTGGGGAATTGCGCGTAAACCCATTATTTATTCGAATGGGTATTCACTCACCGGATAGCGGTAATATGCTGTTTATAGAGCCTGGAATAATCGATCGACAGGCTTTTGTGACCTGGAGTTGAAAACCTTAGAAATCTCTAGCTATTGTGGGAGGTTCCTAAGAGTTAAGCAACTGTTAGTTTGGCAACCAGATTGAACTCATTCTTCTACGGAAGAGGTGTTCAACCTATTCCATCTAAAGTTCCAGTAAAAATTCCCCTTCCTACTTCTCAGTTAAGGGTCAAGGGCTATGCCCTTTTGCATCATGCCACGGCCTGCACGGCAGTACTAAACCCTCTTTTTTGATGTTATATCAACGTTTACGTTAAAGAGACGTGAGCTTGCACTCAAGTAGTGGCTTACTTCTACATGCGTTCCAAAAGTTTATAAAAGCTATGAGAAAGCAGGCTAAAAGCATCTCAGTGAATTGGCTTAACCCTGCGCTTTCGCTTGTTCGTACAAATTGGTTTTCCATAACACCGAACTTAGACCTGTATCCCGTATCCCCAGGTAATTAGCCTATCTGTAAACATCACCCCCTTATAACACTAAGTACTTTGCCAATGTTTTCTCAACATATTTCTTCCGTTTGGGAATTTTTCACAACCTCTGTTTCTTTCTGTTTCCATGGCAAAGTGACGTCAGTGATTCCTGCATCTTCGTGAAACGTTGTGTATCCCTTAGCAAGCAGTTGGCGGTAATGTCTTACACTTTTGAGTCGCTCGTTACGCTAAAAAAGAAGCAATTCACAGGTCAGCTGTTGCTTTCTAGTGACGGCGATGAGCAGTGGACGTTCTACATATTTTTAGGGCGTTTGCTCTACGGTACCGGGGGGCAGCATTCCGTCAGGAGGCTTTACCGCCACCTCTTCAAAGCATCAGATGAACTGACTTCGGATGCTGTAAGGAAGTTGCAGGGAGAAATTGACCATGATTCTGTATCTTGCTGGGAGTATGAGTTTCTTCTGTATCTAGTCAGAAGGTCCTATTTGACTCCGGCCCAGGTCTCCAAAGTTATTCATGGGATCTTGAGTGAAATCTTCTTTGATGTTGCTCATCATGAACCGATCAAACATAGGATGCAAACAGATCTGCTCATTCAGAAGCAATTAGGGCTCATCGATCCAGCCCAATTATTAGAACACCAACGTCCTCTCTGGAAGCGATGGCAGGAGGCCCATCTTGAGATCTACTCAATGAATCTTGCACCCGTGATTCGGGATAGCGAAAGATTGAAGCAGGATACCTCGTCCAAAGTTTATAAAACGTTGATTGAGCTCTTTAATGGGCAACGTACCCTCTGGGATGCCGTTACGATGACAAACCGATCGCCCATTGATGTAATGCGATCGCTCCTTCCTTACATACAAACAGGCATCATTGAGCTAGTGGATCTGCCTGACTTCCTGCCTCCTACTATTCCAAAATCCTTGCCTCCTGTCATCCCCCCACGAGCTAGCCAACCCGAACCTGCTCAGGTTCCGAAGCCAAAGCAAGCGCTAGTTGTCTGTGTTGATGACAGTGCCTGGGTTTGCAATACCCTTGAAAAAGTAGTGACACGAGCAGGTTATCGGTTTCTTGCCATTCAAGATCCACTACGGGCTATTCCAACCCTATTAACTCAGAAACCACAACTGATTTTGCTCGATCTCCTGATGCCCAACACAAATGGCTATGAGATTTGCAGTCAGCTTCGTCGTATATCTGCTTTTCGTGAAACGCCGATTGTTATCCTCACAGGTAATGATGGCATCGTCGATCGTGTGCGTGCGAAGTTAGTGGGAGCAACTGACTTTTTAAGTAAAAGTGTTAACTATACCCAGTTAATGGCAGCTCTTAATAAATACCTTCTTGAGGAAGATGCACAACCCTTGTTATTAAAGAAGTCAGCTGTGAACAGAGACCTATGATGAACACAATTCTAATTGTTGATGATTCTATGACTGACCTTCATATCACTCAAATTTCTTTGCAGCAGGCAGGTTTTTTAGTCGTGACAGCTCGTAGTGAACAGGAGGCAAAAGCACAAATTGCTAATCAAAAACCCGATTTGATTGTCCTTGATGTTGTATTACCTGATCGTAGTGGTTTCGAGCTATGCCGTGCCCTAAAAGGTGAAGAAAAAACCAAGAAAATTCCTGTTGTAATGTGTTCAAGCAAAAGTACTAAGATGGATAGGTATTGGGGCTTGCAGCAGGGTGCTGATGCATATATTGCAAAGCCAATTCAAACAGAAGAATTACTCAAAACTGTGCAAAAGCTATTGTAGTTTTTGCCGCTTCTTTGGGTATTCTATTATCGAGTTTTTGTAATTACTGGAAATCACCTAATCGTCTATCTTGGGAGGGATAATATGGGTACGATTCTTGTCATTGATGATTCTATGACTGATCTACAAGTAGCTAAGAGTTCACTTCAGCAGGCTGGATTTTCAGTGGTTACAGCTGGTAGTGAAGAAGAGGCAAAGGCGCGTATTGCCGCGCAAAAACCAGATCTCATTGTATTAGATGTGGTGTTGCCCGATCGCAGTGGTTTTGAACTTTGCCGTGATTTGAAAGAGGAAGATGCCACTCAGAAAATTCCTATCATTATGTGCTCCACAAAAGGGGGCAAGATGGATAAATATTGGGGTATGCAGCAGGGAGCCGATGTTTATCTTGCCAAACCCATTGACACTGATGAACTGATCAGAAGCGTTCAAAAACTAATTTAGTCGAATTTTGAGTTAGGTGGGCATTGCCCACCTAACTTCTGTAGGTTGAAATATTAGTAGATCGTGTAGTAGATGCTGGGCAATGCCTATCCTGCTTGTACATTTTGGCTATCTGGGTAGGTTGGGTTAAGAGACCGTGAAACCCGACAGTAGTGCGTTCTAGTTGGGTTTCGCTGTCTCTTAACCCAACCTCTAGCAATGGCCACTTATTGGAGATGTTTGAAAAGTGCCAGAATGATTGCTCCTGCACAAGGTATGTAGTCAATCAACTTTTCAAATCCTTTCCCCAGGGTGCTTTTCTACCATATGGGCTTATCTATTCCCACCTGGGGGCCAGATGTCAGAACAGTTTGTTATTCCGTTGATGCTTAATCAGCTGGAATATTTAACGCAGGTTGATCAATCACAGCGGGGAACCTTACAGTTTCTTCGCTTCCCCGTCGACGATCGCACCCACGCCATGCTACCCGTCGAACAACTGACGGAGGTGTTAACCCTGGCGTCTGCTCAAGTTGTCCCGATTCCCGATATGCCTGCCTGGGTGTTGGGGGTTTACAACTGGCGTGGTGAGATTCTCTGGATTGTCGACATGGGGCAATTATTGGGGGTGCGATCGCTCCATCAACACTCAACGGTGCTGTCATCCTACATGGTTCTGGTGGCACAACCTCAACGATCGGGTTCATCAGCACGCTTGGGGTTGGCTGTGCGCACGGTGGATGATTTGCACTGGTGTGATCCATCCGATATTGCCTCACCTCCACCTGCGGTTATTACACCTCATCTGGTTCCCTTTCTAAGAGGCTACACCCTCGGCACCGATGGTGAAATGCTTTTAGCCCTGGACATAACTCCCCTGTTTGAGGGGCAGCCGTTCGGTTCTGCTGTTTCATCGGGGCTTGCCTCCCTATAGTTTGTCTTCCATGCACATAGCGCATCAAAAGTCAGCGCCCGTGCCGGTACTGTTCCTCATCTCCCCGATTTACCTATGACTCAAAATATTAATGCATCCGTTGCAAAGGCTCCCAACGGAAAATCATCCCCCGCACCACTACGGCCTGTCCCCCCCCCTCCCCCCCCTCGTTCTAAGCATCTGCAAGAGCCAGAGGATGATCTCTTGGATCACAATTTGAACGATCCACCAGATGGCCCGATTGAGGAGGCTTCCCAACTCAAGGGATTAACCCTCCGGCGGCAGTTGCTCCTCACGGTATTGCCAGTGGCGTTGATTCCCCTGGCTATTAGCGGTATTGCTGCTAGTGTTTTTGCCTATCAAAATACCTTTAATCGAAGTCTCCAGGAACTAAGAGCAAGGGCAAGCAACAACTCCGATCTTGTTGCAAAAGAGATTAATCGCAAATTGGAATTGATGTCATCCATCGCGGTTAATCCGCTCATATACGGAACAGCACGTGTAGCGTCTACACAGGTTGACGCGCAAAGACTCACACGAGTTCCTGCTTCACAGCTTGAATACCGTTTTAGAGCTACGAGAACCCTACAATCAGGTACAGCTCTAAGTCAGTATTTACAAGTTTTGGAAAGACAAGACAGTTTGTCTAAAGTCTTCTTTACCAACCGTCAAGGTATGAGTGTTGCAGCCAGCCGTCTACCTAAAGCCTTCTACAATGCAGACCAGGGGTGGTGGCAACAAACTAAACAAAAAGGTGTTTACATTACCAGTCCAGTCACAGATGGAACGGCTCTGGTAACCGAAGGGATGGAGATCAGCATGATACTGACAGATCCCAGCACAAATGGATTTGTCGGTGTTTTAAGTGGAATTGTTGAAGCGGATGTTTTTGATCAGAGTTTGACCGCTCGAAACCAACAGCTCCATGAAACGCTGGGTCAGAAGGGCGATCCCATCTTGCAGTTTCTCAGTGATAAAAACGAAGTTTTTAGAACCATTGACAAAACTGGGGTGATTACACAGACAGGCATTATTGGTGGCAATACTGTTTTGGGCAAGGTCAATGCTTTCCGCCAAACCTTAGCCAATTCAGCCAAGTCCTCCGAAATTATTCTATCTGAACCCTTTGTAACGGATGGACGAGAGGTGCAGTTATCCAGTATTCCTGGCACCGATTGGATTATGGTTCTCTCGGTAGATGAAGAGGCGCTATCCACCGCTGCGCGGCAACTGTCTCTGATTTTTATTAGTTTGGTTCCTATTTTGGCGGCCATTGCAGTTGCCGCTGTGATTGTGTTAGCACGTCGTTTGTCACAACCGCTGGGTGAGCTGGCGTATA
Organism: Leptolyngbya sp. PL-A3; assembly: GCF_039962325.1. NCBI lineage: Bacteria > Bacillati > Cyanobacteriota > Cyanophyceae > Leptolyngbyales > Leptolyngbyaceae > Leptolyngbya > Leptolyngbya sp. PL-A3. The sequence continues at coordinate 33,315 of NZ_JAMPLB010000055.1, read as the reverse complement.
CTGCAAGCCAGGTAGCAGAGGGCGATCTTGACATTCAAGCTCAGGTACAAGGAACGATTGAAAGCCAAACCCTGGCACAAACCTTCAACAATCTGGTCGTACGGGTTAAAGAGCTGCTCAGGAGCCAGGAAGAAGCCGCTAGAGAACAATTAAACGCTCAAATGGAAGCGGCTCGACAACAAACGGAATATGCAAGACAACAGCAGGAGGCTAAAGAATTTCTACAAAACCGAGCTTTGGAATTGCTGATGGAAGTAAGCCCTCTTCGAGAAGGGGATCTGACCATTCGAGCAAACGTGACTGAAGATGAAATTGGTACGATCGCTGACTCCTACAACGCAACGATCAGCAGTTTGAAACGGATTGTGGCTCAAGTGCAATCGGTAGCTGTACGGGTAGCCCATGCTGCTGAGGAGAACCAGGATTCCCTAACCGAATTAACAGGGGATGCACAACAACAAGCAAACTCAGTACAACAAGCTCTCAATCGAATTGAAGAAATGAGCCGTTCCATTCAGATGGTGGCCCAGGGAGCTCAAGAAGCACAACAGGCGGTACGTATTGCTAATGAAACAGTAATCCAGGGCGATGCTGCTATGAACCGTACTGTTGAAGGAATTATGGCAATTCGAGAGACGGTGGCAGAAACGGCGAAGAAGGTGAAACAGTTAGGGGAATCGTCTCAAAAGATTTCCAAGGTGGTGAACCTGATTGGCACCTTTGCTGCACAAACCAACTTGCTGGCGTTGAACGCATCCATTGAGGCCGCCCGTGCTGGGGAAGAAGGCCGAGGCTTTGCAGTGGTTGCTGACGAAGTGCGCTCTCTGGCTCGTCAATCCGCGAAAGCAACCGCAGAAATTGAACAGTTGGTGGCTAGCATTCAGACGGAAACCAACGAAGTGGTCTCCGCAATGGAAGAAGGGACACAGCAGGTTGTTACGGGGACGCAACTCGTTGAAGAAACTCGCCAGAGCTTGAATCAGATTGCGAAAGCGAGTGAACAGATTAGCCAGCTGGTACAGACGATTACAGAAGCGGCGATCGCCCAGTCTGAAAACTCAGCGCTGGTATCTGAAACCATTACAAGTGTGGCAGGGCTAGCAAACAATACATCGGTTCGGGCTAGCACACTACTGGAAACCTTCCAGGATTTGTTAAGTGTGGCTCAAGACCTCCAGACTACGGTTTCACAATTTAAGTTGAACTAGGATCTGCTTGAAAGGTCACTTTTTTGTGCACTTTGTGTCACAAAAATGAGCTTTTCAGCCAGTTCTCAAACACGTCTTAGTGCCACGTCAATTTTTAGGGGTTGACTATCGGACACTAAAAATTAAATTTCAGGGTTTTTGTGGGATTTTCGCTTCCACAAAAACTCTGAAAAGGTCACAAAAACTAAATTTAAGAGTTTTTGTGAAATTGAAGACCTGACACAAAACTTTTGAAAGGCCGCTTCAAGTAAAGCTGAACCAGAGCGACTCTATGGCAATCCATCCCGACATCCGCGATGAAGCATTTCTTTTCTTTGTGCAGGAAGCGCCTGAGCTGTTGCAAATTATTGAAGCCGAACTGCTGGAGATTCGTCAGGAGTGTACAGTTGAACGGGTTCATGCCTTGATGCGAGCTGCCCACACCATTAAAGGGGGTTCGGCCAACGTCGGTTTAGAGGCGATTAAGACCATCGCTCATCGGCTAGAAGATTACTTTCGTTGTCTCTATAACTCTGATTTGCAAGTCGATGAAGCTTTAGAACGGCTCTTCCTACAAGCGTATGATTGCCTTCGTAATCCCCTGCTAGAAGCTATTCAGTTAGGCGATCGCTGGGAGGAGGGGGAGTCAGCCCTCACGGCTGCTGAGCCCATTTTTGCCGAACTCCAGGAGCGACTGGCCGACTTTATTACTGGCGAAGACCATCTGCCCAGTGTGGCTGAAATGGGAATTGATATCGTCAAAAACATCTTTGAAACGGATGTTGCCCAGGCTTTGGAGCGGTTGGAATCAATCGAAGGGGATGAGCAACTCATTGGAGGTGAACTGCGTGCCCAGGCGGAGGTGTTTGAGGGAATTGCGGAACTCTTTAATTTACCCGGACTGACTCAGATTGCCCATCTCATTTTGGCTGCCCTGGAAGCGGAGCCCAATCGTGCCAGTGAGTTGTTTCCCATTGCAATGGAAAACTTTAAGGCGGCACACCATGCGGTTCTGGGGGGCGATCGCTCCCAAGGAGGTACCCCCTCCCCTGCTCTACAAAGCTTTGTTCAGAGCAAGGGGGAGGAAGACCCCATCTCGCCTGACGATATCCCGTCCGATGAGCTGTGGCTCGGCTCATCGGGCTTTTTTAATGAAGGTCCATCCTGGTTTGAAATGCCTGCTCTGAGGGATGCGGTGCCCGATGATTCTTGCTTCAGCAGTACGGAAAGCTTTCTATCCAATGAAGGTGGCGATCGCTCCTATACGGATCTAGAGAGCGTTTTCGATCCGGAGGATATGCCAACCTTTGATCCAAATGATACGGGTTTGGAGAGCATTTTTAGCACTCAGGATGTCTCAGTCTTTGATTCAGATGATGCAAATCTGGAGAGCGTTTTTAGTATAGAAGACACCTCAGTTTTTGATTCAGGTAATGCAAATCTGGAAAGCGTTTTCAGTATAGAGGATACCTCAATCTTTGATTCGGGTGATGCAAATCTGGAAAGCGTTTTTGGTGTAGAAGATGCCTCAACTTTTGCGGATGATACAGATTTAGAGAGTGTTTTTGGTGTAGAAGATGCCCCAACTTTTGCAGATGATGCGGATGTGGATAGCGCTTTCAGCCCTCAGGAAACCTCAGTTTTGAATTCAGGTGATGTCGATCTGGAAAGCGTTTTCAGCATCCAGGGTCTTCCAACTACTAATCCAAATGATGCGGGTTTGGAGAGTGTTTTCAATTTGCAAGATACCTCAGTCTTTGATGCGAGCGAGGTGGATCTAGAAAGCGTTTTCAGTCTACAGGACACCTCATCCTTTGGTTCGGATGAGCCTGATTTGTTGACGGAATTGGAGAGTGTTTTTGCAGCGGAAGATCTCCAGGCTGTCGAGAGCGATGTTCTATCCACCTCTGTAACGGATTTGGAGAGCGGCTTCATTCCTGACAACACTCCGCCTTTTTTAGAGGAAGGACTTACCTCGGCAGCCGAATCCTCTCCAGAAGCTCTGTTTGTAGAGGCACCTCCTACAGAGTCACTTCGTGCAGAAGAGCAGCCCAGCAATGAACAGGGCAATGTTGGATCAACAGGTACAGGCCATACAAATTTAGTTGGGTCGGCTATCGCTGCTATTCAGCAAAGCTTTGACCAATTACCCATTGTGTCAGAGCCAGCACCGGTTGAACTTCATCCCACTAAAGCTACAAATACGACGGCCAAAACGAATAGCGCCCAACCCTCACAAAACACGGCGAATAATAACCAAATTTCTGTACGACTAAACCTGGATCAATTGGAACGGATCAGCAACCAGCTTGGGGAGTTATCCATTAACCGCAACAGCTTATCGTTGCAGAATGAACAACTTCAGGAAACCTTGCAGGAACTGCGGCGACGCTTTGGCAAGTTTTTAACGATTGGTACCCAATTACAGGTACATCTAAATAAGTTGCTTGTTAGCCCAGAACGCTATCAGAAAAATTATTCGGCAGCAACCCAGGAGCGATCGCCGGTACCCACGATCATTCTGGAAAAAGGCACCGACCTATCCTACCGGGCTGCGTTTGATACCCTGGAACTCGATCGCTATAACGAAGTCTACAACTTGCTACAGGAGGCAACAGAATCTATCCAGCAATTGGATGAAGCTGTCGAGGATGTGACCCTGTTTGCTGAGCAGAGCGATCGCGGTTTAGAGCAACAGCGGCAAATTTTGACCGTGTTGCGGGATGAACTGATGTGGGCCAGAATGTTGCCTCTGGGTAACATTCTCAACCGCTTTCCACGTCAAATTAAAGAGCTATCTTACCAATACAAAAAGCCTGTTGCCCTTAAACTGACAGGAACTGAAGTATTGGTTGATAAAGTTGTTTTGGAAAAGCTCTACGATCCTCTGTTGCATTTGTTACGTAATGCCTTTGACCATGGAATAGAACCCAGTGATGATCGAAAACAGCAGGGTAAACCTGAGCAGGGAAGTATTCACATTCGGGTTTATCATCGAGGTAGCCGTACCGTTATTGAAATAGAAGATGATGGACGGGGTATTAATTTTGAACGTATTCGGGCAAAAGCGATAGACAATGGCTTGCTCACGACAGAAGTAGCCAAAACGGTTTCCAATGAACGTCTATTGAATTTAATTTTTGAACCCGGTTTCTCCACCGCATCGCAGGTCAGTGAGCTATCCGGGCGGGGTGTGGGGTTGGATATTGTGCGGGCGCAAATTCAATCGCTCAAGGGCAGCATTTCTGTCAACAGCAAACCGGGAAAGGGAACCCTTTTTACCCTCCGTATCCCTCTTACCCTGAGTATTTCCAAATTGCTCTTAACCTGGTCGGGGGCGAGCCTGGCTGCCATTCCTTCGGACAGTATTGAGGAAATCGTCAACCCTAACCCTAGTGATATTAAAACCTCCGGCGCACAACCTTTCCTCTATTGGCGACGCCAAGTGATTCCTATCCATTCCTTGCAAGATTTGCTCCCGTTTAACTGCGTTCTCCCAACCGTTGAAGCCAATCTGTCCTTTAACTCCGTCCCGACTCCCGAAGAATGGGCAGCCCCCTTGCTCATTCTTCGCCAAGGTAATCAACCCTTTGCCCTACAGGTGGAGCGCCTGATTACAGAACAAGAACTGATTATCAAACCCTTTAGCGATACTCTCGCCGCCCCTACCTATCTGTATGGTTGTACGATTCTGGGAGATGGTTCTGTGGTTCCTGTGGTTGATGCGGTGACCCTACTGCTCCACCGTCAGAGTAATCGGTTGACGGCGATCGCCCCCCCTACCAAAGTCTCGGCTCAACCCGTTCAAACAACGTCCACTATCCTGATTGTGGATGACGCCGCCACTATGCGGCAAATGCTCACGCTTACCTTAAAGAAAGCTGGTTATCAAGTCATGCAAGCCCGAGACGGCCGGGAAGCGTTAGAGCAGCTCCATCAACATCCTCAAATTCGGCTGGTTATTTGTGATATTGAAATGCCAACCATGAATGGCTTTGAATTTCTGACTCATCGCCGTCAAGCTCCTGACCTGCTGAATATTCCAGTGATCATGCTGACGTCACGTTCCGGTGAAAAACACCGTAAACTTGCGCTGCATCTTGGCGCTACAAACTACTTCACAAAGCCTTATATCGAACAGCAGTTTCTCTCACAAATCAGCACACTTCTTCAAGCTAACTCCAGCAGCTAATTCATCACTCCACCCATGATCCCCCCTCAATCCACATCAACCCTTGTCTCGCCATCCAGTGCAGTTACGCCTTCCTCAGAACGGCAGCAACCCAACCGGAAGCTCATTCTCTTCAACTTTGGGCAACAGGTGTTAAGTGGCAACTTACCTATTTACTTTGGAGTCCATATCCATTCCATTCAACACATTTATGGAAAAACGACCATCTACAGTAGCGGTAAGACGTTAGCAGGGATTGCTCATATTGACGACCACGAGATTACCATATTGGATCTCTGCCGTTACCTCTCCAACCAGTCGGTGGCAGAGGTCAACTATTTAATCGCGTTGCGATCGCCCGACGTTGACCTCCTGGGTATTCCCCTCTACGAATCTCCAGTTCTGGTTGAGGTGCCTCCCAAAAACATACGAGAGCTTCCGACCTCCTATCGCCATTTGGATTACCTGGGTGTTGCAAATCAGGTTGCGATCGCTGAGACCGAGGAGGGCACCCAAACGGCATTTTTGTTAGATCTCAACCGATTGATCAGTCTCATGATCCAATCTGTTGAGTAGGTGCTGTTCTAAACGTGTGGTTGGTTGTTATGAGAGGGGCGCTTAGCGCCTCTCTCATAACAACTCCAAGTTTGGTTATAGCTGTAGTCATTTTCGTTAGGAGTATAGTGATGCATCCTAAAAAATGAGAGCCCTAATTTTACTGCCGCTTTGCGTCGGTAAGAATTAAGGCTCTCATTTTTTAGAACAAGGGATGGCTGTCTTACCGTGTCTCGTACCCTTGGATACGACGGACAGGACGTCCCGCTCGTAGGCGGGGAGCAGTGGGCTTATCACGGGCACTTGGAGAAATTTGCACTTCTTCCTCGGCAGGGGTAGCGATTACCAGGAAAACTCGCCTTCCATCTACGGTATAGAGATTTTCACGACGGCAATCTAACCCAGCGGCAGCCAGCTCTCCGTATCGCTCATCTCGTCTTTGACGAGCTATGCTTTCATCTTCCCAGGGACTTTCTATAAAAACTTCTTGGATCATACGGTCTGGCCTCGTTGCAAACGGGTAAAGTCGACTAGATAAGTACAGATGATCTTTATTCTAGTATTGCTACTGAAGAAGGATGCAGCTTTTCATAGAAACCTACCTATGACACAGTATAAAGGTATTGGTGTCGAAAAACACTAGATATAGCGTTTGAATCCTGGGTGAGCAATATTATTAGTCCAAAGTGTTCTCAAGCCTCAAACTATTAAGCTCATTAAGAATCTGCTTCGAGGTTTAGCACTAGCGGGTGAAAATCAACCCATGGTTGAAGACGGAGGGTTGTAAGGCCCCCTACCCCTTTAACCATGAGCGAACTTAAGCCGTCAGTGCTAGTGAAAGGTTGCTTTTCATGCCTTTCAATATGAAGAGGTAACCTTTTCAAGCGAATTTTGATATGGAAGCTGAGTGCAAAGTGGCAATATTGTCTGCTGAAATTCCTCTGTGCAGCATTCAATTTGGTGCTGTTTCAACATATCGTTAAAACCAGCCTCCGCTCTAGTGAAGTGAGAGATGCAGGAAGATTAATATCCCCTTTTATAGCATATCGGATCGAGAAAACCGCAGTAAGCATCCCACCAAAGAAATAGCACTTCTGTAAAAATTGAAGTGGATATAGGAGGATAGATAGGGGTGAAGCGATTTTATGGCAAGGCTCTGCCTTTAGAAGTGCCCAAACACTCACCCAATTCGAGTTTAATTAGGGAACCATACCATGTCCCCTAATCGTGATCTCTGTGAAGTGCCTTTAATGTTGCGCCTGCTCCTCGTTGATGACAACCCTGATGATCGTTCTCTGATCACCCGTGAACTGCAACGCGGGTTTTCGGAACTACACATTGTGGAGGTAACAGAGGCGGCTCATCTAAATCAGGTGGTGAAGCGAGGCAATTTTGATCTCGTTATAACGGATTATCATCTTCATTGGAGTGATGGACTGACAATTCTTAGGGAGGTTAAATCTCATACCCCAAACTGTCCGGTCATCATGTTGACCGATAGTGGTAACCAGGAGGTTGCCGTTGAAGCAATGAAATCGGGATTAGATGATTATTTAACGAAATCTCCCCAACATTATGCTCAACTACCCCTGGTTATTCGCTCAGCACTAAATCAAGGTCAGCAAACTGCCGAGCAGCAACAGATGGAGCACGCTTTACAGCAAAGTGAGGAACGCTTAAGATTAGCTCTTCATGCAGCTCAGATGGGTATTTGGGACTGGGATTTTCAAACCAATCGCATTACCTGGACAGAGAGTAATGAGAAGCTGTTTGGACTGGTACCTGGTACTTTTGACGGAACTTACGAAGCGTTTTTAGAGCTGGTTCACCCTGAAGATCGGAATCTGGTTCACCAGACTGTAGAGCGATCGCTGGAACAAAAAACAAGCTATTCCTTAGAAAATCGCATTGTTCGTCCGGACGGTAATGTTCGATGGGTTGTGGGTAATGGTGAAATTGTTCTTAGTGAAACGGGGCAGCCTATTCGCTTTCTAGGAACAACGATGGATATTACACAACAGAAGGAATCCGAAATCAAACTCCAACAGCTTACGGCCACCCTGGAACAGCAAGTGCGGGAGCGAACTGCCCAGCTGGAGCAAGCTTTAGAATTTGAAGCAACCCTGCGCCGAATCACAGATAAGGTGCGAGATAGCCTGGATGAAAGCCAAATTTTGCAAACGGCCGTACAGGAATTGGGCATGGGGTTGGGGGTCAATTCCTGTAATGCTGCGTTGTACGACCTGAAAGAGGGGGTTTCTCACATCCGCTATGAATACAACCCACCACTTTTTCCGATGAAAGGCCATGTTTGCCATTTGGCTAAGTATCCCGAAATTTACCAACCGCTGTTGCATGGGCAGTCAATTCAATTTTGTAATCTCGGCCGAAATCCTATCCGTGGGTGGGTTGCGATGTTAGCCTGTCCTATGTTTGTTGAACATGAGGTGCTGGGAGATATTTGGCTGATTATTGATAAGGAGTATGGCTTCAAAGAACAGGAATTACGCCTGGTTCAACAAGTTGCGAATCATTGTGCGATCGCCCTCCGTCAGGCTCGCCTTTATCAAGCGGCTCAAACGCAGGTTCAAGAACTAGAAAAGCTCAATCAACTGAAGGATGACTTTCTGAGCACTGTCTCCCATGAGCTGCGAACGCCCGTTTCAAACATGAAAATGGCGATTCGAATGCTGAAACTCAAGCCATCTGGAGATCGAGCCCAACGCTATTGGGAAATTTTGGAAGCAGAGTGCGATCGTGAAGCCATGCTAGTGAACGATCTGCTGGACTTGCAACAGCTAGAAACGACCTCCCCTGTCAACGAATTGACTGGCTCTGTGGATTTGCACGATTGGCTACCACCTATTCTCACCCCCTTTAAAGCCCGAGCTCAAGAACATCAACAGACCTTTGAGGTGTCCATCGCTTCAGATCTCCCTTCACTCCTGGTTGATTTGAAAGGATTAGAGCGGGTTTTAACAGAGTTGCTCAACAATGCTTGTAAGTACACGCCGGCGCAGGGTAGGATTGCTTTTAGTGCAGACTATAGCGAAGATTCATCATCTATTCAAATCGCGGTTGGCAATCAGGCAGAAATTTCAGCAGAAGAATTACCCCGTATCTTTGAAAAGTTTTATCGAATTCCCAATGCAGATCCCTGGAAGCGAGGCGGGACGGGCTTAGGCTTGGCCCTGGTTAAAAAGCTTGTGGAGCACATGAGCGGTGCGATCGCTGTTGAGAGTCACGACGGCTGGACAAGATTTATAGTGAGCTTTCAGCGTTCCTTCTAATCTCAGCATGTTTTGGGGATGAAGTATGTTTTAAGCCCATCAGATCCAAAAGGCTGTTCCACCTACAAAGCAGGCGGAACAGCCTTTTGGATCTGATGTTGAGTCATGATCATTGACTCACACAATGTTATTGAATCGATGGTATAGAACATCCTATTTATTTGGATAAGCATTATATTATTTATTTCTTAAGCAACAGTTCACACCTTACCTTTGAACGAAAACTATTGTTTAAACAAACATCATAATATGACCATCTAGAATTTTTATAGGGAGCTAGGTTGGGAGTATGATGACGTCTGCTTCTCCACGATCTTATACACCTACACCCAAAGTTTTGGTTGTTGATGATATTGCCGATAATCGAGATTTGCTGAAATTACTTCTGGAGAGTGAAGGTTATCTCGTCGAAACAGCAGCTGAGGGATATACTGCGATCGCAAAAATTGAACAACAGCTCCCTGACTTAGTCATCCTTGATCTCATGATGCCGGACCTGGATGGTTATGGAGTTGCTCAATGGGTATCTCAAAATCAACCTTTTGTGCCCCTCTTGATTGTGACGGGTGCCTCAGAATTTCCAAATTTCGGAAATAAAACTGGATTAATTGCTGATTGTATTCGTAAGCCTATTGTGTTTGAAGAACTGCTGGAAAAAGTACAAGCCTTTATTACAGTTTCACAGAATCATAAAAAGTCTAAATGTTAGGGATCCCAATGAATCAACCTATAATTATTTAGGTCGAGTGGTGACTTCGCCATTATTCTGGTCAAAATAATTACAGGTTATTAAATATATGATCCTGGGAGTTTTAGAACTTTTATAAGTCTGCTAACTAGGGCGTATTAATGTAAGAGATAGCGAGTCTCTCTAGTACCTTTGATATTGATGCGTAAGTTTTGAGTTTTTTTAAGGAGGCTAATTTTTTGTGCTTACAGAGCAGAAAAAATAACCTCCTTAGGATCAGTGATTGTAATTGCTGAGTTTGCTAGAGCTTGTGACTCTTATGTGAACAAACTTGTAATTTCAAATTCTGCGTCCGTAAGAATACAAAGATTTCGCTCCTAAGGGGTATTCTCATCCTAGAAGGGGGCACTTCCCTCCTACGGGGGATGCTTCTGGTGTGCTTCTAAATAGAGCACTTAGATACGTTACTCCTGCCTGGAGCTTTGTTAGGTGAATAAAACCAGTACCGATAAGATCAAATTAGCAACGCCATTTCTCATTTGGTTTCGTCGGTGTCTGCCTCAGACGTTGCAAACCCAAATTCGGCCCTATCTCGACCGTCCTTATCAATTAGCGCTTAATATTCTTGACTGTTGTGATTCGTCACAGCCTCGTACAGTTCGAGAAATTGCTCAATTATCGGGAGTGGCTCAAGAAACTGCCCGGCAGGTTTTGCAAACCCTTAAGGAGGGCGGTATGACCTTTGCCGCGAGTCCGACTTATGGATGGCAAGCCCGTTTAGAAACCGATGCAGATTTAACCGCTTTGGCATCGTTTCAGGTTCAGTTAACCGCTCAGGAAGATACTTCTGAGCCTGCTATGACGACCCAAGGATTGTGATGGTAACGCAACCTATTCGCCAAAGTACCCCGGCCCATTCCCCGGCCTATACCGTACTGCTTGTTGAGACCGTTGCATCGGAACGGGATGTGTTGCGTCGCTATTTATTAGCCGATACTGGTTGCTGCTACACCGTATTAGAATCCGATTCTGCCGCTGCGGCCCTGGCTCTGTGCCAGAGTCAACAGGTAGATGGAATACTCACTAGCAATGCATTATCTGATAGCACTGGGCTGAAGTTTATACAGGCATTGCAGGAACAATTGAAGGGGGATCATCCTCCTGTCGTCATTGTCAGCCATGAAGCCGATCCAGCGATCGCTGTTCGTTCCATTAAGCTTGGAGCCGACAACTATTTGGTTAAACAAACCTTGACCCCAGAGCAGCTTCAACAGGCGGTACGAGGGGCTATCGAAACGGGGCGATCGCAACTGCAGTTGTATCAGCAACTCAATCGTGATTTAGCGAATCGTGTAGCTGAGTTGCAAACCCTCATTGACATTGCCCCCGTTGGCATTGCGATCGCCCTGGATCCCAGCTGTGCTGAGATGCAGTGCAATGCTTACATGCGGCAAATGCTGGGGGTTAGCGTGGGCAACAATATTTCAAAAAGTGCGCCTGTAGAGGAACAACCTTCGTTTCAAGTTTTTCAGAATGGACAGGAAGTGCCATCTGAAAATTTGCCCATGCAGGTGGCCGTTCGATTGGGAGTTGATGTACTGGATACAGAAATTGAGATTCGACGATCGGATGGTACGGCTCGTCAGCTCTTGTCCTATGCTACTCCCCTACGAAATGCCCAGGATGAAATTCGAGGAACAGTTGGGGCTTTTTTAGACATTACCGAACGCAACCGTATTGAAGCAGAATTGCGTACCCGTGAAGAACAATTGCGGCTATTTATCAAACACGTGCCAGCCGGGGTGGCAATGTTTGATCGGGAAATGCAATATATTGTGGCGAGCGATCGCTGGTTAACCAGTTATGGAGTAGAACATCAAAACATTGTTGGTCGCTCTCACTATGAAATTTTCCCCGATATTCCTGATCAGTGGAAGGCCATCCATCAGCGTTGTCTAGCAGGAGCGATTGAGTCCTGCGAGGAGGATTGCTTTTCCCGTGCAGATGGTTCTTTGATGTGGATACGTTGGGAGGTTCATCCGTGGCGCACAGATGCCCATGAGATTGGTGGCATTATTATATTTTCGGAAGTTATCACGGAGCGGAAGCAAGCCGAAGCGCGGTTGCAAGAGCGCGAAGCTACCATTCGCCGACAGTTTGCCGAGCTAGAAGGCATTTATGCTACAGCTCCTGTCGGATTGTGTTTTCATGATACGGATCTGCGGTTTGTCCGAATCAATGACCGTTTAGCCGAAATTAACGGTGTTCCATCTGCCGAGCATCTCGGGCGTACGGTCCGGGAAGTGCTCCCTGAACTGGCAGATGCGCTCGAACCCTTGCATCGGCGTGTGATTGAGTCTGGAGAACCGGTTCTGGATGTTGAGATTCAGGGTAGAACCAAAGCACAGCCTCAGACTGAGCGACACTGGGTAGCCAGCTATTACCCACTCAAGGATGTAAGGGGTCATGTCCTGGGTGTCAATGTTGTCGTACAGGATATTTCTGAAGCAAAGCAAGCGCAAGCCGAACGCGAACAACTGATGCATCAGTTGGAACTGGAACACAGCTTCTTAGAGCAGACTCTGCAACAGATGCCTTCGGGGGTGGCGATCGCCGAAGCACCTTCCGGTAAGCTGCTATTTCACAACGACGAAGCCATTCGCCTGTTATGTCACTCGATGTACGTATTGGAAGACTACAGTGGGTATACCCAGTACGGTGCCTTTCATGCCGATGGGCAGGCTTACCAACCCGAAGAGTATCCGATTGCACGAGCTGTCTTGGCAGGAGAGGTGGTCAAGGCGGAAGAGATGTCCTATCGTCGGGGAGACGGTACGATAACGACCCTATCAGTCAATGCAGCTCCTATCATTGACCAGCAAGGGCAACAAGTCGCTGCCGTGAGCACTTTTGAAGATGTGTCTGAGCGTAAACAGGCCGAGTGCGATCGCCTCCTCCTGGCTCAAATTGTAGAGTCCTCCAGAGACGCCATCATGGGGCTAACCCTGGATCGCCAGATTATTAGCTGGAATCCAGCCGCCGAACGCATTTTTGGTTACACCCGGGCGGAAATTTTAGGACAAGATTTATCAATTCTCGTTCCTGCTAATCGGGCGCATGAGCCAGCCACGGTTCTTGATGCGATTCGGCAGGGTAAGTACGTTAATCAATTCGAAACCGTACGGCAACGCAAAGATGGCGGCCTCGTAAATGTATCCATCACGATTTCGCCTATCAAAAATGCCAGAGATGAAGTGATTGGCTTCTCCGGAACGGTGCGAGATATTACCAGGCAAAAACGACTGGAACAGGAACGAGAACAGCTTTTTGCCCAGGCGCAATCGGCCCGTGCTGAGGCAGAAGCGGCCAGTCGTAGTAAAGATGATTTTGTGGCTATGGTCGCCCATGAGTTGCGATCGCCCCTCAACGCCATTATGGGATGGGCAAAGCTATTACAAACCCGCCAGTTTGATCCGGCTACGACCCACAAAGCCCTGGAAACGATTGTTCGCAATACCCAGGCCCAGGTGCAATTGGTGGAAGATTTGTTGGATATTTCGCGTATGGTACGCGGTACATTGCAGTTGACAACAACATCAGTCAACTTAGTTAACGTCATTGAAACTGCACTAGAAACGGTGCGCCCGACAGCAGAAGCCAAACAGCTTCACCTGGAAGCTCAGATACATAATGGTGCACAGATTTCGGGTGACGTTCACCGGCTGCAACAGATTGTTCTGAATCTCCTCACAAATGCTATCAAGTTTACCCCAGAGGGCGGGTTCATTCAGGTTTTGCTGGATCAGCAAGGTACTCATGCCCGAATCCAGGTTATCGACACTGGCAAAGGCATCAGCGCTGATTTTCTGCCCCACATTTTTGAGAGATTTCGGCAAGATCAACAAAACACAACCACAAAACAAGACTTGGGATTAGGGTTGGCGATCGTTCAACATCTCGTCGAGATGCACGGAGGGAGTGTGACAGCAGAAAGCCAGGGTGAAAACTATGGCACAACGTTTACCGTGACATTACCATTGCTGGGAAGCAAAGGGACAGAATCGTTAAAGATGAATCATTCCCCTGTTCCGTCCTCGCCCTCTTACTCCATCGCTCCACCACCCCATCATCCTCTCAACGATATTCGAGTTTTGCTGGTCGATGATGAACCCGATATGTTGAGCCTGACAGCCTTCATCCTGGAGGAGCATGGTGCTGTGGCCCAAACGGCTACCAATGTTCCGTCGGCGCTAGAACGGTTGCCCAAGTTTCAACCCCATATTCTTCTCAGCGATATTGCCATGCCAGAGCAGGATGGATATGAACTGCTGCAGCACATGCGGGCACGCCCTGGAGGAGGGATCCCGGCGATCGCTCTTACGGCCTACGCCTGTCAAACCCGTCGAGAACAATCCCTACGAGCGGGTTTCCAACAGCATCTAACGAAACCTGTAGAGCCAGAGGAGTTGATCAACGCAATTTTGCGAGCTGTTCGCCAGCGGGAGTAAGCGTACTCGATTCCTCTGCAACAAAACCCATTTATTTGAACGAGTTCTCTCATCCGGATGGGCGAGACGCAGCAGTTGAGCATTGTGCGCTGCTCGTACTTCACCCAATCGGATCCGTACCTTATTTATCCATTAAGTAAAGTATTTGTATCTGTCTAAGGAATGAGACTTAGACAGCTAGATCAAGAATTTGCAGAAGAATCGCATAGAACGTTTATTTTATAAGATTTCGTTTTAACTCGCCAATTATGTTCTCTATTTTGTTAAAGCGTGGTAGAAACGTGTACTTTAGCTGCCAATAATTTTTCTTATATATTAAGCTGGATTCCGTGTTTTTACGAAGTTAAATCCTGGAAGATTTACGCATAATACATGTAATATTAAGTTTTCCTGCTAAGGTTTCTCAGGAATCTACCCTCAGGTATTGAGCTAAGTCTGTGGCGCTTTGAGAGTGAAAGGTTGTTATGTTGCTTCGATTCTTGTTACTCGTGAGTTGTACCTATCAGCCATTTACTTGATTCGCTAAATACTAACTTTTAGTATTTCTATACTTATCAAATCTCGCTGAGTTTATTCTCAGCAAAAGGCTTTATCAGGGATCTGGGTGTTTACCATAATGTCCACAAAGATGTGGCTTGGAGTTTCTTTTAACCTCAGATGGCGCAATGATAAATACTACACGCTTGAATGTTGAGGAATTAGTCCGGCAATTTCAGCTCAATATTCATGAGCATTTCACAGGAGAACTTCAGGTTCAATCCAATGCTTCTCTGACCAGCTCCCTGACGGGTCACAATACCTGGAGCCTCTACTTTCTCTTTGGCCGCCTGCTTTGGGCTAATAGCAATGGGCATCGATTTCGTCGTTGGCGGCGTGCTTTTTTGTACCATAACCCCAATCTTTATTCAGATGCATTGCTGCCAGATGAACCGGATGCCGATCCCTTCTGGGAGTACCGGGTTATTACATCTTTGGTGAGAAGTGAAAAACTTCAACGGGAACAGGCGATCGCCCTCCTTGAATATCTACTGGGCGAAGTTCTCTTTGATGTTTTACAGTCAGGAGCTTCTTATCACCAGGAAGGCAATTCTGCCGATATTAAACGGATTGGGGAACCGATTGCTGTCTTCAGCCCGAAGCAACTTTTTAGCAACTCTTACAAACGCTGGCAGTCCTGGTGCAAGGCTGAGCTGGCTGACTATTCCCCTCACCTGGCTCCTTACATTGACAATGTTCAGGAGCTACAAAATTGTATTCCAGCAAAAGCTTACGATACCTTAAGTCATCTCATTGATGGGGAATCGCCTCTGGCAGATATTGCTGTCGAGACAAAGCAAGATGTTCTACGCTTTACTAAGCTTCTTAATCCTTTGGTGCGTAAGGGGTTAATGACCCTACGGCAAGTTCCTGATTTACTGCCCAGTTCTCCAATTAACTCTACTTCCCTATCATCAAAAGAGCAAAATCTTCCCAAAATTCTTTGTATTGATGATAGCCCTGTTATTTGCTGGCAATTGGAACAGGTATTAACTAAACTGGGCTATCCCTGCATTAGTATTCAGGATTCACTCCAGGCTATTCCCACGTTGCTAGAAGAAAAACCTAGCTTGGTATTTCTTGATCTGGTGATGCCAATCGCGAGTGGGTATGAGATTTGCTCTCAAATTCGGCGAATCTCCGCGTTCAAAGATATTCCCGTGATTATCTTGACAGGAAATGACGGGATTGTGGATCGGGTGCGGGCTAAGGTTGTTGGGGCTTCAGATTTTATGTCAAAGCCGGTTAACCCCCAACGGTTGATGGAAGTGGTGCGTCGATATTGCCCCATTTCTACGGATGAAATGCCCTCCCTGACCGAATGTTTGAGAAGTTAATTTTTGTCGGCTTAGCGGACAAAGATTAACGTCTCTAATAGAAGTCATCTACCAACTCCAGAAAAGATTTTAATAGTGCTTTTTCGGTTAATTCTGTGAAGAGTAACCTCTGAAAGCTCTGTTCAAATCTTTCTTAAGAAGCTGTTTGAAATGTTAATCCTTGGCGGACCTTTTCAAACAGCCTCTAAAGACAGTTTGAAAACAACCCGATGCGGGGCTTTTCACTATTCCGGCATTGAGCAAAGAAATTGAGGAATTGTATGACGACCGTTTTATTGGTAGAAGATAGCCTGACTGAATCGGAAATTCTTACCCGCTATCTCCAGCAGGTGGGGCTAAATGTTGTTTTAGCGCGGGACGGTATGGAAGCCCAATACCACCTGAATCAGCAACGGCCAGATCTGATTGTGTTAGACGTGATTCTGCCAGGACAAAGTGGCTTTGAACTCTGCCGTGAATTAAAAGCTAGCACAGAGACGGATGGGATCCCGGTCATCATGTGTTCCACGAAGGATACAGATGCAGACAAGCTGTGGGGCAATATGTTGGGGGCTGATGCCTATTTACCCAAGCCAGTGAATCAGCAGGAGTTTGTGAATACTGTTCAGCAATTGATTGGGAGGTAGAGATGGTGGATTCTGCGATCGCCCTACCCAATCACCCTCTCTCGCACGAACCCGCTGCGGGTGCCCCCGAATCATCCGCAACCTCCCTGGCGAGAGCACAATGGGTCGATCTGGAAACCATCGCCCAGCATCTCAACCAACACTTTGGCTCTCAGGGAATCACAGTGCAAGCCCGCTGGAAGGAAAACTATCTGGTGCTGCTGATCGAATCTCTGGCATTGCCCGAGGTTGACATCCTGTTGCCTCAGGTTCAACAGGCCCTTGAAGTGCTCAAGCTGAAGGCTGTTGAAATTGTTCATGTATATGCGCGGATTACGGGTGAGGCGAACCCGTTATGGGGGCGAAGAATTACCCTGAATCCTTTAGGAGAACTGCAGGTACCCACACAATCTGTCGCCCCGACAACCCGTTCTGTAGCAGACTGGCTGGCCCAGGGGGCAGGGGTATCATCCCAAATTCTGGCTCCTGTTATTCATCAAGCTGCTGAGGAACGGCGTTTTCTGCGTTGTTGTTTGAGCACAGAGGAAAGCGTCCTCATTCCCCTTGTGGAGATCCAGTCTATTTTTACAACGCGCCTGGCCAATATTGTGCCTGTTCCCCATATGCCAGATACGGTGTTAGGAGTACACCATTATCGGGGCGAGATGCTTTGGATGGTTGATCTGGATGCCCAGTTGGGGTTGGGTGCCTCTGAGGGCCAAGAACAGGAACTAACAGCCATTGTGATTCAGCATCAGGCATCTGCAATTGGATTTGTAACCCATGCCCAGGTTGAGATTGAAACCCAGTCCTCCGACCAAATTCATGGCCTCGATGGAGCCCTGTTTCCTAGCCGTCTGACCCCTTATTTATCCGGCTATTTACAAGAATCCGGCACGCCTGTTCTGAATGTCTCCGCCTTGCTGAACCAGCGCTGACGGTTGAGGATCTCCTACTCAATTTCGTTCTGTTTCTCATTTACTTTGTGGTTCTGCGATATGCAGTTCCCGTTTTCTGCTGAAGTCCCATCACCGTAATCCGTATGTACACCAAAAATAATTCGCACTCCTCCACAAACACCGCTTCCGAAAATTCCTATGATGCCCTGTTGGGCTTACCCCAACGTGACCTGGTGTCGCTGATCCAGGGGAATAACGAACCTGATGAAGACATGGCCTGGGTGCAAGAGCGTAGACGGCTACGGGCCGCACTTAATGCCGTTGAAATGGAGCTTCAACACGATACTGAAGCCGCGACAACAGCCCTGGCTCAGGTGAAAACAGAGTTAGAAAAAGTAGGATTACTGCAACGTCCGGATGTGAAGCAAGAGGTTGATTGTTTATCCAATCTGATGCAAGGGATTCATCAGGGTTTGGGAGGATATCTATCAGACTCCTTGCAGGAGCATTTTGAAGAAATCCGTCAGTATGTGCAGCGCATCGCTGACCAGATTCGCCAGACGGACGATATGGATACGCTCATGAGCATTGCTGTACGAGCCGTACGGCAGTTTTTGGATGTGGAGCGATCGCTGATTTATCGCTTTGAAGGCGATCAGGGGGTCGTTGCGATGGAATCCCTGGAGGTGGGCTGGACCCCCATGCAATCGGAGTCCCTTCCTGTCTTCTATTTTGGGGCGAAACAAGCACGGGATTATCAACGGCAACAGGTGGTTACCTTGCAGGGCACTCACACCGATGTGTCTCCCTATCAGAAGCAGTTAATGGAACGATTTCAACTGCAATCAAGCCTGGCAGTACCGCTGTTTGTCAAAGACAAAATTTGGGGCTTACTGGTGGCGCAGCAATGCCAGCAACCCCGGACCTGGCGTGAAGCGACCGACATTAATTTCATGGTGCAACTGGGTCAGCTTGTGAGTTTGGCCCTTCAGCAAACCCTGCTCCAACAAATGCTGACAGATCAGGCCGATAAAGCGATTCGCTATACCCAGGTGATCGGGCAGATTGGGCAACGCCTGGTGGAGCGACTCAAACGGCAGGATCTTGATCTCAACCTCTTACTCGCATCCACAACTCAGGATCTACGCCATGCTCTGAAGGCCGATCGTGTGGCCGTCTACCAGTTCAGTCCCGACTGGAGCGGAGAGTTTATTGCAGAAGATCGGGCACCGGGTTGGGTGAAGCTGGTGGGGACTGACTTAGCCCGAGTACAAGATACTTTCCTTCAAGAAAACCAGGGCGGACGCTATCGCCAAAACCAATCTCTGCGAGTCGATAACATCTACACGGTGGGGCATGCACCTTGCCACGTTGAGCTATTGAGTACATGGGAAGCCAAGGCTTACATGATTGCGCCTATCTTCAACGGCGATACTCTCTGGGGGCTGTTAGGTGCCTATCAGAACAGTGGCTTCCGACACTGGGAGGACGCCGACATCAATCTTCTGAGCCAGGTGGGTGTGCAGCTTGGCAACGTTCTCCTGCAAGCCGATGTGGTGAAGGAGTTGCAAGAACGCAATCGCCAGATTGCCGAAGCAACAGAGCAAGAACGAGAAATTAGCCGCATTATTTATAAGCTGCGGCAATCTCTTGACATGCAGCAATCGTTCCAGACGACGGTGACGGAAGTGCGACGTTTGCTGAAGGTGAACCGCGTCCTAGTCTACCGCTTCTACCCGGATTGGAGCGGCGAGGTGGTTGCCGAATCTGTCGGTTCTGGCTGGGTTGCTCTAATGCAGGAGCAAGCGGTAGATCCAACACTGAAAACTTCACTGATGAGCTCTGAGCGATGCATTGTCAAAGCCTATGGTTCTCCTGCCCGCCCCGACACGGATACCTATCTTAAGGAAACTCAGGGCGGTGCCTATGGCCGGGGTGAGCTGTATCGTAAGGTTGATGATGTGTATAAAGCGGGCTTTGAGTCCTGCTATCTCGAAAGCCTGGAGAAGTTTCAGGCAAAGGCGTATATTGGTGTGCCGATTTTCCTGCGGGGTGAGCTTTGGGGGTTGTTATTTGTGTACCAGTGCGATCGCCCCCGCACCTGGACAGAAACGGAAGTCAATGCCATGTTAAAAATCGCTCCCCAGCTTGGGGTGGCTCTTGAGCAGACGGAGTACATCCGTCAGGTAGAAGAGCAAGCCAAGCAATTGCAAGAGGCGGCGGAGCGCGAGAAGGCGGACAAAACCCAACTGCAACTGCAGATTGTGCAAATGCTTACGGCAGTACGTCCTGCTCTACAGGGTGATTTGACAGTACGTGCCCCGGTTACGGAGGATGCCGTAGGCACCGTGGCCGATGCCTACAACAACACGATCCAGGCTCTGCGTAAACTGGTAACCCAGGTGAAAGGCGCGACGGATCGAGTGCGGGAAACCTCAGAATTGAACGGAACGGCGATCGCCCACCTCAGCCAGCAAACCCAGCAAGAACTGTCCCAGGTCACCCGCGCCCTGCAAAAACTGGAGGAAATGGCTCAGGCCACCGAATCCGTTACGCAAAATGCTCAACGTATGGAAGCGGCTGTACAACGGGCCAACGAAACGGTGCAGACCGGAGATAACGCCATGAACCTAACGGTGGGCGGTATTCTGGCAATTCGGGAAACAGTTTCAGAGACCACCAAAAAGATTAAACGACTGAGCGAGTCTTCTCAAAAGATTTCCAAAGTCGTGAATCTGATCAGCAACTTTACGACCCAGACGCAACTCCTCGCACTGAACGCCGCCATCGAGGCTACCCGCGCTGGAGAGTATGGCCGAGGCTTTGCTGTGGTGGCCGACGAGGTGCGCTCTCTGGCGCAACAATCCTCCGAAGCAACGGGTGAAATCGAAGCTCTGGTGCAGGAAATTCAGGCTGAAACCAACGGGGTATCAGCGGCGATGGATTTGGGCATTCAACAGGTTGTCGAAGGCACCAATCTGGTGAACCAAACCCGACAAAGCCTGAACGAAATTGTCACCGCTACCGCCCAAATTCGTGACCTGATCCAGGGCATTACTGCCTCAGCTCAAGCTCAGGGGCAACAGTCTAACGCTGTCACACAGACGATGGAAGAAGTGGCGGCGATCGCCCGCAAAACCTGTACAGATTCCACCGAAATCGCCACCTCCTTCCAGAACCTCGTCCAAACAGCCGAACTTCTGCAAAAGAGCGTCGACCAGTTCAAGGTGAATTAGTAGCGGCTTAGACGGTTTGGTTTTCGTCGTTAAACGGCGGAAACCAAACCGGTTTTTCCAAAAGCTGTGCGCGCTGCCCCCATCCCCCTACCGACTTCCCTGCCCCCCTACCCACTCACTCACCACTCACCATGTCATCTCCCGATCCGTACCAGGCAGAAAACCTGGCTTACTTCCTAACCGAAGCTCAGGATCTGCTACAAACTCTGGAGCAAAAGTTAGTCAGCTTGCACCAGGAACGGACAACTGCCTGCATCCACGACCTGATGCGTGTGGCCCACACCTTGAAAGGCGCATCCGCCAGTGTGGGACAACGGGCCATCCAGGAGGTGTCCCATGTCCTGGAAGATATCTTTAAGGCGCTCTACAACCCTGACCTGGAAATTGACGCTGAGGTTGAATCCCTTCTGTTTGAAGGCTACGAGTGTCTGCGCCGCCCCATCGCCGCGGCCCTTCACGGGGAAACTGAGGACGAGTCAGAGGTTATGAACCGGGCCGCCGGAATTATCGCCCGATTGCAGGAAAAGTTTGGTGATGCCTTCGACCCCAATGCCGCTATCCCGACCTCCGCGGAACTAGGGTTCGACATGGTGCAATCCATGTTTGAAGTGGGCGTCACCCAGTATCTCGAAAAACTGAAGCAGGCGATTCATCACCAGGATGCGATCGCCCTGGCTAAAACCCTTCAAAGTCAGGCAGAAATGTTCCTCGGTTTTGCCGAATCTTTGAACCTGCCAGGTTTTGGGGCGATCGCCCAGACTACCTTACAGGCCCTCAACGCTCATCCGGATCAGGCGGTGGCGATCGCCCAAATTGCTCTGGAGGACTTTTCGCGGGGACGGGAGCTGGTTTTGGGGGGCGATCGTACAGAAGGCGGTACCCCATCCGCTGCCCTGCAACAGTGGGCTACTGGGCAGCTGCTGGAAGAACTCTTATCGGAAGAACTCTTATCGGGAGAACCATTACTGGAAGAACCATTACCGGAAGAACCATTAATGGAAACCCAATCTGATGACCTCTTTGACTGGGAGGACACAGACCCTACTTATTTGAGTATCACAGAGGGGGAACTCATTATGGATGAAGCCTGTTCCGCACCCTTAGCCACCAATCTGAACGCCTCTAAGGTAGAAGACGATACGGACTCAGATTTGAGTGACTTGATTGCGGCTCTGGAAGACGAGATTTTTCAGGGGAATACCTCTATTCCAGCACCTCCTATGAGCACGCCGATAGAGGTTACTCCTGTGTCCTCTCAAGCTGTTGAAGTACTCGACGAGGCATCCGATCTAGCCGACCTAGTCTCCGCTGTTCAGGAAAAAGTATTACAGAATGGTTCTTATGCACAAGCTGCTTCTAATGGTACGTCAAGAGGTGGTACGTTTCCGTCTTCCATAACAGAGCAATCTGTTAACTATTCAGGCGCTTCGACTGATCCCTCCGAATTACCGGGGATAGAAGTGTCTGGCTCGGCTGCCCTAACGGAAACCACGCCTAAAACTAGCACCCCTATTCGGGTCGATCTGAAGCACCTGGAAAACTTAAATCACTTCACCGGCGAGCTTCTGATCAACCAGAATCGGCAGACGACGCAGAATGAAAGCTTGCGTGGTCAGGTGCAAAGTTTGGTGCAGGGGTTACAACGGCATCAACAGCTGCTTTATAACATTCAAGCCTGGGCTGACCAGTGGCTTATCCGGGCATCGGCACAAGCCACGCCAGGATTTGCCTCCTGGCAGGGAGAGCTATCGTCTACCGTCTCCCTAACCTCTCAGGGCCTCTCCTCTTCAATGTCGGCCTTTGATGCCCTGGAAATCGATCACTACACGGGCTTACATAGCCTGGTGCAAGGTGCATTAACTGACTTCTCAACTCTGGAAAGTACCGCAGAAACTGTACGCCAGTTAGTCAAACAAAATCAACGAACTATTCAGGGACAGCAGCGCTTTCTAACCCATATTCGCGATGATTTAACGAATATGCGGATGGCTCCTCTGGAGACTATTTTCAACCGTTTTCCATCGATGTTAGAACGGTTGACTAAAACCCATCAGAAACCCACGGAGATTCACTGGGTCGGTGGTAATGTTCAGGTTGATAAAGCGATCGCCGACAAACTTTATGATCCTCTATTGCACCTAATCCGTAATGCTTTTGACCATGGAATAGAGTCCCCTGAAACTCGCCAGATGAGTGGTAAAAAACAATCAGGACAGATTCGTATTGAAGCGTACAATCAAGGCCGTCATACCATTATCGAAGTGTCTGATGATGGAGTTGGGATTGATATTGATCGCATTCGTCAACGAGTTGTAAAGCTAGGCTTAGCTAACTCTGAGAACGCGGCTCGCTATTCTGATGACCAGCTCCTTGACTTCCTGTTTAAACCCGGTTTTTCAACACGGGAACAGGTCAGCGACTTATCCGGGCGGGGTATGGGGCTGGATATTGTGCGATCGCAACTGACCGCTATGGGTGGCTCAGTACAGCTTTATTCCCGACCCCAGCAGGGCACAACCTTCATCCTTCAGCTTCCGCTTTCATTCTCAATTACCAAAATGTTGGTCTGTCAGGTTGGAAGTGTCGCGTATGCGTTGCCTGTGCAACAGATTGAGCGTATTTTGTTGCCCAAACCCCACGCCTATAAAATTCATGCTCAACGTCGTGCCCTGCAAGTGTTTGAACCCGGTTATGAGCCGCTCATTCCCCTGCGATCGCTAGATGAGTTGCTAACTTACGCGGCGGGGGGTGAGCGCGTTGTCCGTTCCCGCCGTTATCAGCAGAGTGCTTTCTCAAAACCGCAAGGTCACTCCGAGTATCCTTACATTCTGCTGCTTCACAGTAAAGAAAAAAAATGGGCGCTACAAGTCGAACGTATCTTAGGGGAACAGGAACTCGTAGTCCGGCCCCTCAAGGGTATGAACCCGCCAGACTACATTTACGGTGGGACGATTTTCGGGGATAACGATATGGCCCTGGCGATTGACCCAGATGTGCTCTTGCAGTCCGAAGACACAACAGCCCAACCCATAACCGTCAGTCCAGTACCCAGAAACGGCTCCCAACGTTTCATCCCTGTCACTCCATTGCCAGCACAGGTTAACCATAAGCTTCTTACGGCTGCCCCGACCCATATCGAGCCACAACCCTCAGGCCAATCCCCCAAACGCTATATCCTGCTGGTCGTGGATGACTCTATCACCCTGCGTAAGATGCTAACAGCGACCCTGGAACAGCGAGGGTATCGGGTTGTTCAGGCTCAGGATGGTCAGGATGCCATTGAGAAATTGAATACCCATTATCCCGTCGATCTGGTGCTGTGCGATATTGAAATGCCTCGGTTAAATGGCTTTGAGTTTTTGGCCTACTCCCGCCAACACCCAGATCTGTCTAAGATCCCAGTGGTCATGCTCACCTCTCGTACCACAGAGAAACACCGCCAATTGGCCCTTGGGTTGGGAGCCAATGGCTATGTCACCAAGCCCTACACAGACGATCGCCTGCTATCCACCCTGGAGAAGGTGCTGGAGCAGACCCTGGAGCCATCCATGGTGTATTGATTACCCTCTGCCCCGCAGTTCATGCTCGTTTCTCTTCGTTATTCAGCTTTTACCCAGCATGATGAAATCCTCCTCGCCCTTATCCAGGGAGCCTGCGATCGCTTCCTCCCCGTCTGTAATCTGTCAGGCTTTAACCTTTCAGGTACAGAATTATCGGTTTGCTTTGCCATTGGGCGCGATTGTTCGCATTGTTCAAGGGCGTTCGGCTCAGTCGTCTCAACGGGACTTGATCCAGTTTCATGCTGGTTCACCCATGCAGTTATTTGAAGGGGAGCCATTACCCATTCTTGATTTACGCATGGCTCTGGTTGAGGCTTCTAGTACTCTTCCGCTCTCCAGCACAGCGGATACGATGGCTCAAACTATGGATGCTTTATTTTTGCTTATTGTCCGATTGCCGTCTTATCAATGCTGCGGTTTAGCGGTTGATCGGTTACCCAAAATTCAGCCCTTATCCCTCACCCAATGCCGTCGTCTACCAGAGTTTTATCGCCATAAAATTGCAAATCTGGCCAGCCATGCAGTCGTGCAGGAGTCTGAGACAGACACGGATACATCTATTCTGTTCTTATTAGATTTGCAAAGTCTACAGTCTAATAGCCTTGCCACCTATTCCGACTGGAAGGATTTATAGAGCCCAAGATTAGCTCCACTCCATTCAACAGAAAGCCCAAAATACTGTGTTGCCTATGAAGCAGGTAGCACAGTATTTGGGGTTTTCTGTTGAATGATGCCCGCTTACTTCCTTAATCAATATGAAGCTGCACAAAGGACTAACTTTCTATCTCTAATACTTGGTACAGCTCAATCTCCACCCTACGCGAGAAGGCAGCATCGGTACGAGGAAGGATGTAATTTTTTTTCCAGCATTGTTAGCTAAGAGTAGTCTTTCCGGATGGTCACAATGCACGACACACGAACAGCCTCAGCTGAGCGGCATGCTGAGCGAGATCGAATTCATCGACGAGATTTGTTTAATAGTCTCTTAATCGGAGTTGGATTGGGCACCATACTGTTGGGGGCACCCCTGGGGTGGTTTGCTCATCGTATTTATGCCCAACAACGCACGGCTCAGGTATTACTGTGTCGCCAACAAAACTTCGGCCTACGTGAAGCAGACCTCCAAGCTCGGTGTGGGCAGCCCTATTAAGGTATACGAAATATCACACTTTTCAAAAGCTTTTAATTGGAAGGTGTGAATGTCAGCAATTCTCAGTATGAGCTTCAAAGCTGGGAGTTCCTGCCCGAAGGGCAGGAACTCCCAGCTTTGAAGCCCGAAAATAGCCCGCCGAAGGCGGGCTATTTTCGGGTTGGATTCCAAAATGAGAATTGCTGTGTGAATATAGATACGCTCACATCTGTATGTTGTTACGCCAACACCGAAAGCCCTCATTTTTTCACCATCTTATGGTGAAAAAATGAGGGCTTTCGGTGTTGGCTTGAGAACTGAGTATCTGGAGGGCAATTCCGGCGATCGCCCAACTCTTGAATCGAACCGAAGACATTTCCTTGAAATGAGACACAAGCCCGGTTCAGCCCAGGTTTGAAACATGCCCCAGCACGGTTATTGTCCGCAACCTGATTTCCCCTTTTATGGCGCTGAGTTCGTTGATTAGGTACGGTGGTGTGGGTCCCACACCACCGTACCTAATCAACGAACTGCACATTGCTCTATCGGGATAAAACCATGCAAAATATCTTCTTTAAGAAGAAAACGCATGAACCGAGAAATAAGCGCTATGATGGTTGGTTGCTAAATAGGGTGCGAAAAACGGGGCGCAGAAACCAGACGGATGACGTGAGCCAAGTGGATTGTAAATGGCTATTTTTACAATCCCGATGGGTGATCCGTTGACTCGCATACATAAATTGCCCACGCCGTTGGTCACGGATAAAGCTTATGAACCGAGGCCCCTTGTCCAGCCCTGTTCCCTCCTCCAATTCCAGGCCGAATAGCCGTCAACCTAACGATACAGCTCTAGGGCCCCGTTGGTTGCGGCCGTTTCGTGATTCGGGTCGAACCTTGGCTGCGTTTTGGGCCATTACTGCCGCTGCTCTGACGGGGTTGGATCTGGGCCTTGCTCGATCTGTGGAACGGCAAGTACAAACGTTATTCTTTGAAGTGCGGGGGCCAGTAGCCCCTTCTAAAGATGTGGTGATCCTGGCCATTGATGAGGAATCTCTGGGTCAGGGAGAATTTTTTCGGGCTGACCCGCAGCGTTATAGTAGCCTTGCCCCGATTGAAGCCTGGCCCTGGCAACGAGCCGCCTATGCTACTGTCATCGACAAGCTCATGGCCGCAGGAGCCGATGCGATTGCCCTGGATATTATCTTTTCGACTCCCAGCAGCTACGGTGAGATCGACGACCAGACATTTGAGAATGCCCTTAAGCGCCACCAGGGGCAAATTATATTAGCTGCCCAATATTCCCAGGCGGACGTGCTCCAGGGATACACGACAGAGCTGACAACCCCGCTGCCCCGGTTTTGTGATCGGCCCAACTGCATCGGATCCATTAACTTTCTGCTGGATGCTGACGGGCGTATTCATCAACTGGGAGAACGCTATTGGCAGCAACTCAACATTGATTCTCCCGAACTCCAAACCGGGGTTTTGCCACAGCTACCGACGCTCGCCACTTCTGTGCTTCAGGCCGCCCACCGCCGCACTCTACCGCAATCGGGCAACTTCATTTTTTTCCATGGGCCAAGCCAGACCTTTGAGCACATCCCCTTCTGGTATGTCCTCGATCCGGCTACCTGGAATGGCTATTTACAATCTGGCGCGTATTTCAAAGACAAGATCGTGCTAATTGGCTCCACGGCGGCAGTGCATCAGGATTTTCATCCTGTTCCCTTTGCCAAAAGCTGGCTCTATCCCCAGGCCATGCCAGGGGTCGAGATCCATGCCAATGCGATCGCCACCCTGATGGAGGGCAAAGCTCTCACAGACCTGTTTGGAGAGTCAGGTTGGCGCGGGCTGTTTGTACTGGTCGGGGCGGGCGGAGCCGCTTGGTGGTTGAGCCGGCATCCTCAACCCCTACGGCGGTTAGCCTGGGCTGCTGCTCTGGCGGTTGCCTGGACGGGGATCAGCTACAGCCTGTTTCTGGGAGGACGCTTGATTGTGCCGACGGCAATGCCTGCGGGAGCGATCGTCCTGGGTGGCCTGTCGCAGTTAATCGTCGGTTCTGTTAAAGAACAAAAACGTAAACGGCAACTGCGGGATACCCTGCGACAGTACGTTACCTCCCCCATCGTGCAAGAGATCATTAGCCAACAGGACGATTTGCAAGATCTGCTGCGCGAGCGGGAATTAGCTCTATCCGGTACTGTTCTGGCGGGGCGTTACCGCATTGTGCGGGTGCTGGGGTCGGGCGGCTTCAGCGAGACCTACGTCGCTGAAGATCGTCAGCGACCGGGTAACCCACTCTGTGTGGTGAAGCAATTGCGGATGCTGGGAGCCCATGAAAACACTCTACGGTTGGCGCGACGGCTTTTTGCCACAGAAGCCGAAACCCTGGAGCGGCTGGGGCTCCATGACCAGATTCCACAACTCCTGGCTTCCTTTGAGGAGAATGAGGAGTTTTATCTGGTACAGGAGTTTATTCAGGGCCACCCCCTATCCCAAGAGTTGTTACCCCGGCGCCAACTGTCCCAGCCTCAAGTGGTCAGGCTCATGATGGAGTTGCTGGAGATATTATCATTTGTTCATAGCCAGGGAGTTATCCATCGAGATTTGAAACCGTCTAATATTATGCGGCGGCATAAGGATGGAAAATTGGTTCTGATTGACTTTGGGGTTGCTAAGAAAATTACGACCCAACTAGCCGAGAGCGATGAAGCATCGCGGTTTACAGTTTCGGTTGGTACGCCGGGATACATGCCCGCCGAGCAGTCAGCAGGACGGCCTCACTTTAACAGTGATATTTATGCTCTGGGCATGATTGGCATTGAAGCGCTGACGGGGCAGGCTCCCCATACCCTGAATCACAGTCTCAAATCGGGAACGGTGAGCTGGCAGCATCACGTCTCCAATATGTCGCCTGAGCTTGCCGTCATTGTTGACCTGATGGTTCATCCGGATGCTGCTGTGCGCTACCAGTCAACCCAAATTGTGCAAGCGGCCTTGCTACCCTTTTATCAGCCTGACGTTCTTGACCTTCCTCCATCGGAGGAGGAGGACGACAACCTGTTTTTCATCTCCAGCGATACCCTTATTCCAGACGAATCAGAGGAGGGGTTTGAGGATACCACTGTCATCTCGCCTGATGACTGGGCTCACCGTTAGTTCCTTTAACTAATCCGAGGTCTGCTTTAAGGTTCTTCTTTGTCTGCAACGCAGACAAAGAAGAACCTTAAAGCAGACCTCATTACACGTCGGCTTAAGTTTGCCTATATTCAAATATGGGTTGATTCTTGCCGCTCACTACTCGACGTGCTTTATAGCGCTGTGCACGTTGGTTAAGTACGGTGATGTGGGGCACTTCGTGCCCCACATCACCGTTGCTGTACTTAACGCACTTGCACATTGCTATAAAGGTCATTTTTTTATGCGTGACGCACCCGAAAAAATGACCTTGAAAACAGCCTCTAGCGGTTTGTTAAAAACATATGCGGAAATTAACCTATCTTCAACAGGGGCGAACTTAAGCCGTTGAGTACTTATAGCGCTATGCGCTCAGAGCCAGGAAGGTTATTTTTGGAAAATCCCACACCGTAGGGCTTTCTAGAAATAACCTGTTCTAACCTTATTGCGTAAGGCGATAGAGCCTTTTGGGTTTTCAAAATGGGATGGCAAAATCCGAGGTCTGAAGTCTGGTGCCGATGCAAGCCGACACACGCACATGATGAGAACCTGAGATATTCCCTGGCTTCAGAGGATCCACTGATATGGATGTAAGGAACTTATGGTGTCTGAAAGGCGTCCGAATAAGATTAACTGATGTGGAAAAATCCCTTAAAGTGTTGTAGGGAAAGGAGGGAAAGCATTTGAAGTTAAAGAATAAGTTTCTGCAAAGAGAGGATACAGCCAGATTTTTGAGAAATTTAGGTCTTAAGTTTTACAAGCCTATTTTTATACGCTCTTACAATATGTTCATCGGTTACTGTTGAGTTCTGCGGGTGCTGCCATTAGATTCCAGAAATCCACTTCTCAAACTATCGTCACTGCCCAAGGTTAGAAATCACAGATGATCTCCCGCTCTCGCACCATCACTGCCGCCCTTGCTGCACTAACAACGACCCTCTTACTCGCCATGGAGGCCGGAGCCCAAACGGCTCTCAACCGCGCTGTTGTTGAATCCCTGCGAAACCAGGTTCAAGTTCTACAGCAAAATCAATCGCCTCGCTCAGCTCGGGTTTCCGATATTATTGTGCCAGGTAACGGCGTCTCAACGGCCCAAAGTTCTTTTGCTGAACTCCGCTTCAATGATGGGTCTCTGGGGCGATTAGGTGAACGAGTTGTGTTCTGGTTCAATGCTGGAACTCGAGATCTTCGCCTTTCCAACGGTACGGTTTTGCTGCTCATTCCTCCTGGGCAGGGGCGTACGAATGTCCGTACTCCCAATGCAACGGCGGGTATCCAAGGGTCGGCCTTATTCATTCGTTACATCGCTGAAACCGATACAACTGTGGTGGGTGCTCTCACGGATAGCGGTATTGAACTACTGAATGAAGATGGCACCCAACGGCAACCGTTGCGGGGTGGGCAAATGGCGGTGGCTGTAGGCGATCGCATCACCGAAATCTATGACTTCGACCTGCGCACCTTCTATGAAACCAGTGATTTGGTGAGAGGGTTGGCTCCAGAGGCGGCAGGAGGACCGGCATCCTCTGTTGTAGATGAGGGGATTGCCGAGGTTCAGGAGGAAATGGATACGGCGATCGCCCAACAACCTGCCCTCCCCACTGAAGGAGCTATCGAAACCCCCGACTTCATTCGGCTCCCCTCAACCTCTGCCCAGAACGTGCCACCTGAAAATTCTACGGGTTCTCCCAATGTTACGGGTTCCCCCAATCCGGCGGTGCCGGGTAGTAATCCTTCGGGTGCTAATGGTCAAGCTGGCAATAATCCCTCCCGAGGCGACGGTCGCTTCAGCAACAATCCTTCGCAGCTGAATGGTCAAGGGAGAGGGAACCAGGGCCAACCCAATGGTCAAGGGAGAGGGAACCAGGGCCAACCCAATGGTCGAGGGAGAGGGAACCAAGGTCACCCAGCAGATCGGCCTGGCAGACAGCCGATGCAAAACCGTATTGACCGCACAACGAGTGATCCACGACGTGGCGATACAGACGATTCCCCTGGGCGATCAGGGCGGGTAAATCGAGGCCGCGATAACAACAATCAACCTGACCGGGGTAATGATGGTCGTGGCGGCGGTAATCAGCCTGGCCGTGGCGGAAATGGTGAGAATGGTGGGAATGGCAACTCAGACGATGATGATAGGCCTGGCAATGGTAATGACAATCCCGGTCGTGGCAATGATGATGACAATGGGAATGACGGGCCTGGTAACGGCAACGGCAATGGCAACGGCAATGGCAATGGTAACGGCAATGGCAGACCTGGTAATGATGGTGGTAGACCAGGTAACGGTAATGGCAATGGAGGTCAGGGCAACGGTAATGGACGCCCTGGCAACGGTAATGGCAACGGAGGTCAGGGTAACGGTAATGGGGGCCCTGGCAACGGTAATGGCAACGGAGGTCAGGGTAACGGTAATGGGGGCCCTGGCAACGGTAATGGCAATGGCAACGGAGGTCAGGGTAACGGCAATGGTAATGGTAGACCCAGAAATAATAATTAATAGTCGGACCCTGAATGTTTTAGGCGTATAATGGCGCGCGAAACAATTTCATAGCGAATCCGGCTTGTCAAGCATGCCATTTGTTCGTCTAGCTGGTCATGAATGCTGTCTGAGGTGATCTTCCGTGAAGCTTAAAACCTGTCTCTTAGGTCAATCGCTGATTTGTCTCGGGATGATCGCCAGCCATGCAGAAGCCGCCAATGCAGAGGTTAACGAGCCCTTAACGACAGCAGAATCTTTAACCCGTCCTACATGCTGTTTCATTGAGAATTTTGCTCCGGTTGAACCCACGTCTACAACGGCTCAACCTGTTGCCAATCTGTTCCCTCATATTGATGCTTTAATCACTCCTTCAGAAAAAGATCTACGAGCAATCTCACTGAGGACACCCGAGTCAACCGCTATTCGATCGCAAGCAAAAGCAGATTGGGTCGGGCTCTCTTCCCCTGAAACAATCGTTGAGCGGAGCAGATCACGCTACGGTCGGCGCCCATCCTCAGCGGTTACTTCCCAGAACTCAACCGATAATTCTGTAGTCGGGCAGGCAACTGACGAAACCCTACCTCCCGAATCATCCGAGCAATTTTTATCCCCTTCAGACCCCACGATCGATCCTGAACTGGGCCAACTTCGCTTATGGGAACAGCCCTCAGATGACCCGGAATTGGGGCGTCTGCGCTTATGGGAGCAACCCTCTGGAGACCCAGAATTGGGGCGTCTGCGCTTACAAGAGCAACCCCTACTGGATGAAACTGTTGACGAAACGGAAAATGACACGGTTTTCCTGCTGGGGCGGCTCAGCTTTTTTAGCAGTAACAATATTCTGCTGGACGATTTTGATCCAATCGATGATCAGGTGTTTCAGGGGGGGCTTTCCCTGTTTGCATCCCCAAGCCTTGGCCCCCGAACCTACTTTTTCGGCTCCGTGGGAGGGAGTCTATCGGTTTACAACAACCTATCTGGTCTGAACTATTCAGACCTTGAATTGCAAGCTGGTATCCGACAGGTTATTTTTTCCAATACCTATCTTGATGCCAGTTGGTCAAATCAACAGTTTTTTGGCCTGGATAATGGTGGCCGATTCCTCACTGACAACTCTCTGCGCTTGTCTCTTTCCCATCGTGAGCAATTAGCTGCACGGTTGTATTTAGATGGATTTTATCAATTGCGATTTAGCTTTACTGACCCAAGCGATCGCGACCGCATCTTTAATACCTTCGGTCTTAGTCTTGGGTATGACTTGCAACCCGGACTGGAGGCAAGCCTTGGCTATCAATTAGTACTGTCAGACTTTACACAACAAGAGCGCCACGATAGTTATCACGAAGTGACTGCTCAGTTATCTTATGCTCTTACAGAAAACAGTCGTGTTAGCCTCTTTGCAGGTTTGAGCTTTGGTGACTCAACAGAATCTAGTCTTAACTTTGATAGTTCTCTTTTTGGTCTGATTTTTTCAACCAATTTCTCACTGTTCTAATACCGTTTTTAGCTAAAGCTGTACAGGATGAGAGGTATGACACGCATGCGTTACACGTCTTATCCTGTGCGGCTTTATAGCGCTGTGCACGTTGATTAAGTACGGTGGTGTGGGGCACGTCGTGCCCCACACCACCGTTGCTGTACTTAACGCACTTGCACATTGCTATAGATTGGTTTGGTATAAGTTTGTGGGCTTCAAAGAAACGCAAGAATTCTTGTGTGGATGATCAGAATGAGGCGATCGCTCAATTCTCTGATCAAAGCTGTCATTTCTCTCACGCAAAGTGTTGAAAGAATGATGGTTTGAGGTTTTAAATTTGTCAAGTGCTCGTGGTTCACCGCAGGAGTTATCGTCAAATCTGGTGTACGAAGAAAGATTAAGCGGCGTTCTTGCTGATGTCGGTTTTTGGGTCTACTCGGATCCCATCCTTGAATTTCACTCCTTCAATCACCTCCC
>NZ_JAMPLB010000054.1:0-47444 GCF_039962325.1 Leptolyngbya sp. PL-A3 | reverse complement strand
TTAAAACCAAGGCTGTGTTTCCAGATGAGGAGTCTGTTTTCAAGCTGATGTATTTGGCAATGAACAACATTGCTAAGCGATGGAATCGACCGATAAAAAATTGGAAGGCAGCCTTGTCTCATTTTGCTATCCTATTTCCAGGACGCTTCAACTATTAAAAATCTAAAGGCTTACACAAAAATCTAAACACTCTCGGATGTTGCTTCCCAGCGTAAAACCCTGAACCAGTTTAAATCTGTACGATCGCTCGACCAACCCGTACAGGGGGATGTTCGTTACTTAGCCGTCGATCCCTGCCACTTGCAGTATTTGACTGCGATGGGAGTGGCCTCTTCCATTTCGTTACCGATTCTCTACCAGAATCAACTCTGGGGATTGCTGGTCGCTCATCACAGCGAGCCACAATCCTTTAAAGAATCGCAATTACAGACTGTGCAGTTATTGGTAGATCAGCTGCCTATTGCGATCGCTCAGGCAGATCTGATGCAACAGGCACAGCAACAGGCCCTACATGAAGCAGCTCTAAATCAACTCAATCAACTACTCAACGGACCTCAAGATAAGACAGGCATGTGGCAAACTGCCTTAGAGCAAATCAGCCACACCCTATCTGCTATTGGTGGCAGGCTGTACATCACGGCCAGCCCAACAGGTCAAGCGATGCAACTGTACACATGGGGAGAGCAGCCTACCCAGGCGTACCTGGAAACTTCGCCGTTCTGGCAAGCCTTAATCGACTGGCAGGGCGTATTGGCAACCAGCCATCGTCAAGTCACCGAAGTAAGCCACACAACCGAAGTCACGAGTGCAGCCTCCCTTCACGGAAGGACATCAGAAGTTAGCTATACCGGAGCAACATACACCTATCAACTTCAAGATTTACAGAAGGATGCTCGTCTGCAAGCTCTGGTTGATGCCTGTGAACCCACATCAATCCGCTCGCTGCTGATCATCCCACTTCAGTATCAACAGTATGTTGGCTGTCTTACCCTGTTTCGGGCTGAGATTGAAACAGAGCGGTTATGGGCAGGACGTTCCAACCCCGACGAGCGCAATGTCCTACCGCGTCAGTCGTTTGAGGCATGGCGTGAAATTAAATCGGGACAAGTAGACCTGTGGACACCCGCCCAAATTAAGCTGGCACAATCCTACGGGTTGCATCTATATATTACGGTTTTGCAACAGCGGGTGGCAGACCTACTGCATCACCATGCTTCCCACGATTTGCTAACCGGATTACCTAACCGATTGCTATTTGACGAATTACTGTCTCTGGCACTGGTCAACATTCATCATCAGGGCAACATGTTAGCGGTGATGATGCTGGATTTAGATCGGTTTAAGACAATCAATGACACGCTGGGTCACATTACAGGCGATCGCCTCCTACAAGCCGTAACGCAACGGCTGCGGGATTGTTTGCGCGATAGCCATACCCTTGCCCGCTGGGGAGACGATGAATTTACGGTATTGTTACCCCAGATCTGTTCAGCAGAAGATGCCATTCAGGTTGCACAGCAAATTCTGGATACACTCAAAGTTCCCTTTCAAATCGATACCCACGAGTTGCACATTACCGCCAGTATTGGCATTGCCCTGGCTCCCTATGATGGGGAGGATGTTGGAACATTACTCAAATGTGCCGACATGACGCTCCATCGAACTAAACAGCAGGGCAAAAACAGTTATCTGCTCTATACACCGACGATGAATCGGCGATCGCTCGAAGGCTTATTGCTAGGCAATCATCTTTATAAAGCCCTGGGTCGGCAGGAATTGTTGTTGCATTACCAACCCCAAATTGACTTGAAAGCCGGAAAAGTCGTGGGAATGGAAGCACTACTCCGGTGGCAACATCCTGAAATGGGAATGATTCCGCCAACGCAGTTTATCCCATTTGCTGAAGAAACGGGCTTAATTTGTGACATTGGCGAATGGGTTTTACGCACTGCTTGTACACAAAATCGTCAATGGCAAGAGGCGGGGCTTCCCCCCTTACGCATTTCGGTCAATCTATCAGTACGTCAATTCCAGCAACCCAATTTAGTGCAAACAATCGCCAGAACTCTACAAGAAACTGGGTTGGAGCCGCACTATCTTGAATTAGAAATCACTGAAAGTTTGATCATGCAAGATGTAGAGCTTGCAGTGGCAATTTTGCGGGACTTGCAGCGATTGGGCATTCACATTGCCATGGATGATTTTGGTACAGGATATTCATCGCTCAGTGCGTTGATGCATCTACCAGTTAATACACTTAAGATTGATCAGTCCTTCATTCAGAATTTAAACAAACACACCAGTAATCGAGCAATCATTTCATCGGTCATTGCCCTTGGACATGGGC
Organism: Leptolyngbya sp. PL-A3; assembly: GCF_039962325.1. Taxonomy (NCBI): domain Bacteria; kingdom Bacillati; phylum Cyanobacteriota; class Cyanophyceae; order Leptolyngbyales; family Leptolyngbyaceae; genus Leptolyngbya; species Leptolyngbya sp. PL-A3. The sequence continues at coordinate 45,097 of NZ_JAMPLB010000054.1, read as the reverse complement.
TGCACCTGAAACTCATTGCTGAAGGCGTTGAGACGGTAGAACAACTAGAATTTTTACGGCAAAATCACTGTGATGTCGTGCAGGGTTATTTATTCAGCAAACCGTTGACAACGGATGGGGCAACGCAGCTGCTTTATAAGAAAGCAGCACCATCCCAGATGGAGTTACCCCGACCCACTCAACCCGTGACAGCAACTTTTCCCATTCCCCCTAATGAAGCTCAGCGATTGGCTGTTCTATCTAGATATCAGGTACTGGATACACCACCGGAAGCCACGTTTAACCAACTGACCCACCTGGCTGCACAGATATGCCAGACCCCCATGGCCTGGATTAGCCTCGTGGATGAACAACGCCAATGGTTCAAATCTATTCAAGGTTTAGAACTCACGGAAACGGCTCGTACTGATGCTTTTTGTGCCCATACCATTCTGAAGCGTGATCTGCTGCTTGTACCCGATACACAAGTAGATCCACGATTCAAGCACTACCCGGTGGTAACAAAGAAACCTCATCTGCGGTTTTATGCGGGTGCCCCCTTAGTGAATGCAGAGGGTTTCATATTGGGGGCATTATGCGTTGCAGACTCTACACCACGGATTTTGACATCGGAGCAGCAGGAATCGCTCAGAGTGTTAGCAGAGCAAGTCATGACCCAATTGGAACTGCGACGACATCTACTGGACCAGCAACAACGACAGGAACTGTTGCCACAGTCAGCAATAGCAGCCACACAACCTGCAATGGCAATCTCTTACCAATATCGTGAAGCGCTAACGGAGCAAATGCAGTTAGCTCAATTGGTCATGGAAATTGGAGAAATCCTAAATCGCAATGAGCCAATATTCACGTTACTACAAGCCTGTGCAACGACGCTCACTCACCATTTGAATGCAGCATTTGTTGGATTTTGGATGCGCCATCCTACAACAGATGTGTTGGAACTACAAGCCAGTGATGGAACACCAGCTCTGGATTCGATTCGTTTGTTTAAAGCAGACTGGATTGCGGAACAGGGGCAACCCTTCCAGACCAATCGTTTGCTGGAGCATCTGCCGCTATCCGATCGCCCCACAGCAATACAAGAGCAATTGGTTGCCTTCACGGGGTATCCGTTAGTGCTCGATCACGAAACCACTGGTGTACTATCCCTATTTCTGCGTCAACCCCTACCACAGGCTATCATCGCGCAGTTAGGAGCGATCGCCCGGAGTATTTCCCACGCGGTTGAACGCCAACGGACAGAAACGTTGCTGCAACAGCAGGCAGAACGAGAAAGATTAGTCACTGCGATCGCTCAGCGCATTCGCCAGTCGCTGGATCTGGATGAAATCTTGAATACAACTGTGCATGAGGTACGGCATTTTTTACAAACAGATCGGGTGATCGTCTTTCGGTTCAAACCTGATTGGAGCGGTGTAGTCACAATGGAATCTGTGGCAGAAGGTTATCCCAGGATTTTGAGAACAGTGATTGATGAACCCTGTTTTCGAAATGCTTATGTGCCACAGTATCAACAGGGACGCGTACGAGCCATTGAAGACATTTACAACGCGGGTCTACATGAGTGTCATATCAACTTATTGGCCGAACATGGGGTTCGTGCCAATCTGGTGGTTCCCATTCTGCAAGGCGATAACCTGTGGGGTCTGCTGATCGCTCACCAGTGCAGTGGTCCCCGCCACTGGAAAGAGCTGGAGATTAGCTTGCTCAATCAATTGGCAACCCAGGTAGCGATCGCCATTCAACAATCGGAGTTATATCAACAGGTCCAACGATTGGCAATGGTGGATGGGTTAACCCAGGTGGCCAACCGTCGCCACTTTGATCATCACCTGGATCAAGTCTGGCAGCGCATGAGTCTGATCGGGTCACCGTTATCTCTCATTTTATGTGACATCGACTTCTTCAAACTTTACAACGATACCTATGGCCACCCTGCTGGGGATGAGTGCTTGCAGCAGGTTGCCGCAGCGATCAAGCACACCGCTAATCGGGAAGACGATTTCGTTGCGCGGTATGGGGGAGAAGAGTTCGCCATTATTCTGTCGAATACGACAGCTGAGGGAGCATTTAAGGTGGCTGAACGCATTCGTACTGCGGTGAAAGCACTCCAGCTTAAGCACCAACAATCTTCTATTGGGGTAGTCAGCCTGAGTCTGGGTATTGCGACTGTCACACCCCATGAAAAATCGTCACCTCCTCGATTGATCACCGTTGCAGATCAAGCACTTTATCAAGCAAAACAACAAGGACGCGATCGCGTAATCTCAGCTCCTGGCTAACTCAATTGTGCGTCACGAAACCAGTACGCTGAGGCGGAAGTCCACCACTTATGTTTTGTGTGAGGTGCTTCGCACCTCACACAAAACATAGGTTGCGTTAAGCCGCAGTCTACTAGGAAGTGGCTGGACGCAGTAAATGAATAACGGCTTGTACTAACCTTTCGGGTTCGACCGGTTTTGAAATATGGGTTTGAAACCCAGCAGTTAACGCTTGCTGCTGATTAATCTCTCCGGCATAGGCTGTGAGGGCGATCGCCGGAATATTTCCACCCTGCTCAGGGAGCCACCTTCTGATTTGCCGAATTAAGGTGTACCCATCCATCTCCGGCATACCAATATCGCAGAGCAGCAGATCGGGTACCGATTGGTTGAGCAGAGACAATGCTTGCATTCCTGAAGCCGCCGTTATGACCTGCGCACCAGATTGGGTTAAAACGAATGATGCTAATTCCCGCATGTCTGCGTCGTCATCGACGACTAATATTTGAATATCGGTTAAGTCTGCTCCGGCTTCTGAGGGCTTATCTGAAGAAGACTGTTCCTGCCCAACCAGGTTAAGTGGTAATCGAACAGTAAATGTTGCTCCTAAATTTTGCCCCGGGCTCTCGGCCGAAACCGTTCCTCCATGCAGTTCGGTAATCTGACGTACGATCGCCAACCCTAATCCCAATCCACCAAATTTTCGGGTGGTGGTACCATCCTCCTGACGGAAGTAATCAAACACATAGGGTAAGAAATCGGCACTGATTCCTCTGCCCGTGTCTTTAATCTGAATTTGAGCGTACATGCCAGTTTGCTCAAGCTTAACCGACACGTGCCCTCCGGGTTGCGTAAACTTTACGGCATTCGAAAGCAAATTCCAAAAAACCTGCTGCAGACGGTTCGTATCACCGAGAATACTTCCAGCAACTGGATTCAGCGTGGTTTGAAGTTGAATACGTTTTGCTTCAGCCGCCAGACGTACCGTTTCTAAAGCCGCTTCAATGGTCGTGACTAAATTCACAGGCGCAATATTCAGGGTCATCTTGCCCTGGAGAATGCGGGAAACGTCCAACAGATCTTCAATGAGCTGGGCTTGTAGCTTCGCATTGCGCTCAATGGTTTCTAACGCTTGCTCTGTTTTCGTTGCATCTAGTCGCTTCCTGCGTAACATATTGGTCCAACCCAGGATTGGATTGAGGGGCGATCGCAACTCATGGGACAACACCGCTAAAAACTCATCCTTAATACGGTTAGCTGATTCCGCCTTGGCGCGATCGCGTTGCGCAGTTTGGTAGAGCTGGGCATTCTCAATCGCTAAGGAAGCACGATGCGCTAATTCTTCGGCAAATTGCACATCTACTGGCGTATATCGCCGTCCAGATTCAGCCGAAATAAAGGAAATGACACCCATAATTCGGGCCTGAATACGCAGGGGAACACACATAAAAGAACTGAAACCGACCTGTCGCAAAATTTCTAAATGCTCTGGGTCATGGGCAGCATGTACCAACATTTCGTCGGGAATTTCTGGCACAAAATCCGATTGCCCCGTGCGCAATGTCAGTGCGGCACCTCGCTCCGCATTGGGATCTAACGGGTACTTCTCGCGAATTTGATGAGCCCATGCCAGCTTATCAGGATTAATATGGGCGACCGCAATTTGGTCGATAGTGCCATCTTCCTCAACAATATGGACCGTACACCAATCAGCTAATTCCGGCACCGTCAGCTGCGCAACTTGCTCCAACGTCGTCTGGTAATCCAGAGAGGATGCCAGCACTGCGCTGGCTTCGGAGAGGAAACGTTGCGTTCGTTCTAACCGGATACGCTCTGTCACATCGACCACGTATACCAGCACGCCTTCGACTTGATGATTTGCAGTTACTGTTGGCAGATAGTAGACGTTGTAGTAACCGGGACGGCGATCGTTACGCCCCGGTATATTGACCGCAAAACTAGGCGAGATGAAAGGTTCCCCGGTAGTATAAATCCGATGAAAAATTTCAACCAATCCGGAGTCAGAGTGACCAAAAAGATCCGCAATCGAAACGCCCAAGTGTTGCTCACGGGTTAACCCGTTAATCTCTGCCAGGGCTTCGTTGATAGCCACAAATCGCTGTTGAGCATCCAGCAAAGCCAGCCCGATAGGAGACGTTTCAAAGATGTTTGCGAGTTGCTGCTGAGCCACTTCTCTTTGCGATCGCGCTATGCGTTCGCGCTCCAGCAGTTGTTCTCGTTCCTGTTCTGCTTGCTTGCGTTCTGTGATGTCGATGACCGCACCAATGGAGTGCTTGGGGTGCCCCTGAGTATCATAGGTAAACTGCCCTCGTGCTCCAACCCAACGGAGCGAACCATCTGGCCAGAGCATCCGGTATTCGTGCTGATATTCAGTTCGTTCGTCCATCGCATGCTGGAGTTTTGCCTCCGTTTCAGCCAGGTCATCGGGATGAACACGGCTGGCCCAGATTTTATAACTCGGTTCACATTCATTGGGTTGCAGACCAAGAACCGTGAAATATCCCTCTGACCATCGTGTTGTTCCCGTTTGAACGTCCCAATCCCAGGTACCCATGCGTCCAATGCGCAGGGCTAGCTGCAAGCGTGATTCACTTTCGCGCAATTGTTCCTCTACGCGCGATCGCTCCACTGCCAGCCAGGTTTTCTCGGCAATGCGTTCCATTAATACGACATCTTCTACCGTCCACTGACGAGCAGCCATGTGGTGCAATACCATCAATGCAACAAATTTTCCTGCTTTCACCAAAGGAACGCACAATAGCGATTTTGTTTGAATTGCATCAAAAGCCGCTGCCCCTGATCCGACCGTGCGAGGGTCTTGATCCACATCATCCACAGCAACAGTTTTACCTTGCTTCAATTCTGCGATGATATCAGGCCCAAACGAATTCATATGATGGCTACCAACGATACTGATAGCTCCATTGCAGTAATCACGATCGACCATCACATATTCTTGTGTAGAATCAATTTCACCATAAGTACAGCGGGTGACATTGAAGTATTCTCCCGTAGCACAAACGACCTGCCACATGATTTCTTTTGAGTCTTGAATGGCACGCATCGTATCATTCAACTCAATTAAAAACTTTTGCTGTCTTTCTTTCCGTTGAAGTTCTTCTAATAATTGCTCAATTTGCTGCCTTGCTTTTACTTGCGCTGTAACTTCAAAGTTGTAGATTAATACACCCTGAATGTTTCCCTCAACATCTCGCCAAGCTGGGAAATTGCAGGTAAAAAATGCTTCTTCCAACACGCCATCACCGTTCCGATCCCAACATACCGGTGATTCCTCTCGAACAAAGGTTTCTCCCGTTTGATAGACCTGCTTCAGCACATCAAAATAAATAGGTCCTTCCAGATCTGGAAAAGCTTCCTGAATCGGCTTACCAATCATGTCAGAAGTCTGACCAGTGATTTGCAGATACGTGGGATTAGCAAATTCATACACCAGATCAGGCCCTTTAACAATGCCAATCATGGCAGGGAACTGCATCAGAATGTCATATAATCGCTTGCGTTCGTTTTCTGCCTCTAGCCTTGCTAAACGTTCTCGTTCTAGCAATTGAGCACGTTCTGCTTCAATCTGCTTACGCTCCGTTACATCCACCGAAACGCCCAGCATTCGCACTCCACGCCCCATGTCATCCAGATAAATCCGCCCCTGGCTGTTGAGCCAACGTACAGTACCATCTGGGCTCATCACTCGATATTCTTGCGAGTAAGATGTGTCTCCTCCGGCCATGGCCCGTTCGACTGCTTGTAACACCCGCAGGCGATCGTCTGGATGGATCACCGCAACAAAATCTTCTCCTGTACCTTCTTGTATGCCCCAGATCTGTTGCGCATTTGCAGAAACAACCATCCAATTGCTCTGCAAATCCATATCCCACACCATCATATGAGCAGCTGTAAGTGCCAGACGCAAACGTTCTTCGCTTTCTCGTAAGGCTTCTTCAACCTGTTTATAATCTGTCACATCACGAGCAATTCCTAACACTGTTTCAACAGAGCCATCGTCGGTGAATTCAGGAACAATACGTGCTTGATACCACCGTATTTCTTGAAGAGTGGGAAACTGAAATTCAATGGTTCGTTCTTGTCCACTATCAAATACTTGCTGAACACTGTCATGCCAGAGGCAGTAGATCTGCTCGGGCATTCCTAATTCAGCATGGGTTTTACCCATAAACTGATCGGCTGGAATGCCTGTCACTCTCTCTACAGAGGGGCTAACATATACGTGGCGAAACTTTGTATCAATACGGCTAATAATGTCTGGCGCATTTTCAGCCACCATCTTGTAGTGTTGCTCTCGCTGCTGTAGCGCTGATTCCAGACGTTTGCGTTCAGTGAGATCAATGAGGAAACCCACGCCTAAATCATCGGGGCCTCCCAAATAAGCAGTTCCAATCAGAACAGGAATGCGGCTACCATCTTTACGGATGTACTCTTTCTCAAATGGTACATGGTAACCCACTTGTTCCATTTCGGCCATCGCCTGCTGATCTAAATGCCGAAATTCAGGTGGGGTAATCTCAAGAAAATTAACGGCCCCCGACACAACTTCTTCCCGGGTATACCCTAAAGTATTGAGCCAGGTATTATTGACTTCCAAAATATTGCCTTGAAAATCACCAATAATGATGCCAATAAAATTTGCGTTTAATAGTGCCTGCAACCGAAAGTCATTTTCATGTAAAACTTGTTCTATAGATCGCTGCTCGGTCACATCATGGAAGACCGCTACTGCTGCGACAGTTTGCCCCTGGTGATCGAGGATGGGAACCGAGTTAACGGTGATGAAAACAGGACTACCGTCACTGTGGCAAATTTCCATCTCTTCATCGGTAATAACCTCACCGGTTTTTAGCGATCGCACCAAAGGATGCTCATCCGGTGTATAAATCTCTCCATCTGGGTGAAACGCTTCGAATGGAACAGTAGCAACATCACTTTCAAGCTCTAATAATTCTTTATAGCTGTACCCCGTGATTTGTTTGGCTTGTTCATTCGCCAGCATTAGCTTGCCAGACTTCGCATCGGCAATTAAGACACCCACAGGCATCTGTTCTAAAACAGCTTCAAGCAAAGGATTGTCTGGTAGAGCCATTAATGGTTGCTGTTGACTGCGTAAAGCTGCGATTTCATGCTGTTGCTCAAGAATTTGATGTTGAAGTAACGCAATTTGGGAATACAGCCCATCAGCATCATTAGAATGTTCAGCACCGAGACTGCGAGCAAAGTGCTCAATCACTTCAGACCGAGAAATTCCCCGTTTTTGGGCCTCCTGATCAAGCGATCGCTGGGCAGTACGGGTGAGTGATACACCCACCCGATATTTTGTCTCGGAATTCCAGTTGTTCACAAACTTTCCGGCAGCATCGCGTCTCATGAAGCGTTAATCCGTATGCATAAACGGGTATCTCCATTCAAGCGAAGTTCACAATGAATGAGAATCTACCTTAAGATGGAGGCTTCAACCTAACTTCGTACTCTAGCAATATTTGCAAACTTTATGTCGAAAGGTACAAGCTATCCAGTGATAGTTGTGTATAAATCTCTCGGTACATGACAAAACTTCCAGAACCCATAATTGGGGGTGTTCTAGACCTGTGGATGGGATGTGGTAGAAGGGGCACTTCGTGCCCCTTCTACCACATCCCATCCACAGCTTTACAGCGCTTTGCAAACGCTTGAAACATAACCGACCCGAGTCTATCCAAATGTCCATGCTTCCTGCCAGTTCTCAGGAATTCCTTCGGATAATAACATTGTGATTTGCTCGCAATAGAGCTGAGCCGTTTGGTCAGTGGGATGAATTGATAAAACTTTCTCAAAACAAGCTTTAGCTTCTGTAAAGACGCGATGGCGATAATACAAAATACCCTGTTCAAAGTGAGGCAATGTTTGTTGTTTCAACTCGCGGATTGTTTCAGTTTCAGCATCTAATACTTCATAAACGGCGACTGCCTCTGTTCGTCCCTTCACCAAGGCATTTGCCAAAAAGCGAATTTGGTAGGTCTCAGGATTGCTAAGGTGATCGACGGTTTGTCCGGTAATCAGCATGGAGCTTCCGTACACTTTGGTCAACCCCTCTAAGCGGGCTGTCACATTCACATTATCTGAAAATGCATCGCCTTGAATGCGGTGGTTTTCTCCAACCATGCCCAGCATCATGGGGCCCACATGAATACCAATACCGACGTGAATGGGTTGTTTACCTTTTGCCTGACGCTGATCATTGTATTCTTGCACCCGTTGTTGTTTGGCGATTCCTGCGGCAATCGCATCATCAGCACCATCCGGGAAAACCGCCATCATGCCATCTCCCAAGAACTTCACAATAATGCCGTAGTGATTGCGAATTTCGGGGCTTACTCGCTTTAGATAAGCATTGATAAAATTAAAGTTTTCGCGAGGTGTCATCCCTTCAGAAATGGTGGTAAATGAGCGAATATCGCTAAACATAACAGCCATGGTTTTGCTAACAAAATCCCCCAGTTGCACATCAATCACGCTGTCTTTACGCAGAAATCGCAAATATTCATCTGGGAAAAATCGTGCCAGAGAATCTTTCAGTCGCTCCAATTCTGCTTCGCGCACTTTTACCGTTTTGACCATCTGGGTAAACACCCGTGCCAGTTGCCCAAGTTCATCTTTACGAGCAGAAACATCGTCTAGCTGGGTGTCTTCAAATATGTTTTGCTCAACAGCAGAAGCTGCATTTGTAATTTTATTCACCTGTTGAATGTAGAGAGCCTGTTGCTCATTTTCCTCGCGGAGTAGAGCTTCAGCTTCCTGCCGTTTGAGCAAGTTATTATAGGCTTTGGAGTGGTAACGAATTCGAGCCAGCAACTCAACGCGATCGGGCAGTTTCACTAAATAATCATTCGCCCCATATTCAAAAGCTTGCGCTTTGATAACAGGGTCTTCCTCACTGGACAAAACGATTAGAGGAACTTGATAGGTAGGGGCATCAAGCGATCGCAACAAACGCACCAATAAAAGCCCATCTATCTGCGGCATCATCAGGTCTTGCAAAATCACCGTGGGTTGGCAAGACTTTGCCACTTTGATAGTTTGCAGAGGATTATTACAGTAATGAAAGGTGATATCCCTTTCGTTAACCAGCATTTTCCGTACCGCTTCCGCGATGATAGTTTGATCGTCAATCAGCAGGACCGTAATGGGGTCGTTCATAGTTTGGAGGATACGTGTAGCAAATACTCGGCAATCTCCTTAGGATTGCAAACAGCCACTGCTGCGTCTAATTCAACAGCTGTTTTAGGCATTCCATACACGACACTACTCACCTTATCTTGGGCGATCGTATACCAACCCCGTTGGCGAAGCTGGCTGAGCCCCTCTGCACCATCCCGCCCCATTCCAGTTAACAGCATCGCCGTTCCCTGCAGACGCCAATGGCGGGCCAGGCTCTTGAAGAAAACATCGACGGAGGGGCGGTAGGGATAGTCGCTGGGTTCTTTCACATAAGCGAGGGTACGGTTTCGCTGTAGGCATAGATGGTCGTTGCTACAGGCGACAAGAGCCGTTCCTGAGGTGGGGCGATCGCCAGTAACCGCTTTTCTAACGGTGAGAGCCGTTTGATGACCCAGCCATTCAATCAAACCTTCTGCAAACTGAGCGTCTACGTGCTGAACGATAACAATCGCCGCATCAAAGTCCGCAGGAAGAGGGGCGAGAATTGTGGCGAGGGCTTTAGGGCCACCTGTGGAGGCTCCAATGGCGACCAGGAGGGGGGTGGAGAAAAGGGTGGATGGGCGGATCGGCGGATCGGTAGATGGATGGATGGGTGGAGATTTGGAATTCAGAGGGTTGGCTAAGTCACTGGGGGAGCGATCGAGTGATCGAGTGCGACGTTGTGTCGCTAAGTGATGCGTAAGGGGGAAGGAGGAAGGAGACACCGAGTGGCGGGTAAGTTTCTCGATGGTAGCAATTTTGTGGAGAAGGATTTGCGCCGATTCTGGGTCGCCCTGAGTTCCAAGAGTGGGAGTGTTGACCGCATCGAGCGCACCGCAACTCATAGCTTCAAACACCTTGGCAGCATTTTGTTTGACATCGACAGTGACCACCAATATAGCGCAAGGAGTCTTCTGCATGATCTGTCGAGTCGCTTCAATGCCATCCATTTCAGGCATGATCAGATCCATCAGGATCAGATCAGGAGTATCTTGAGCACATTTGGTAACAGCCTCGATACCGTTTTTTGCCACCCAAACGACCTGGTGCTCAGCAACGGTTAATAACACCCGTCGCATTGCTTCGATCGCTAGCACCATGTCATTGACAATTGCAATTCTCATGCCACATTACCATCGTTCAGGAAGTCCATCTGCCCAGCTCATAACTTGCACTGTTCAAACCCAAAACTTAGAATTCTGCTTTTGCCGTCGCTGAGCAACCATAAATCTTGGATTGTGGGAATGTAGGGTACTCATTTTATTCACCCACTAAATCAGCAACGGCTCGAATTAACGTGTCATCGTGAAAACTATTCTTTGTAAGATAGTAGTCGGCTCCTGCTTCCAGTCCTTGAATGCGATCATCCTCGCGATCGCGATAGGAAACCACAATGACGGGAATTGACTGTAAGCGCGAATGTTTTTTGATTTCTTTAATTAAGTCAATACCGTTCATCCGGGGCATATCAATATCACTAATGACCAAATCATAGGGATAAGAGCGAACAGCATTCCAGCCTTCCATCCCATCAACAGCCACATCTACCACGTAACCATGATTCTGTAACAGTTTACGTTCCATTTCCCGTACAGTAATTGAGTCATCCACCACCAGCACCCGTTTTGCATCGTTACCTTTGCGCGATCGCGTTTCCCCTGTCTTTGCTAGCCGCCCATCGACCAGCAATGTGTTGAGCGATCGCAACAAATCAGACACATCCAAAATCAAAATCAGCGACCCATCTCCCATCAGTGCCGCCGCCGCCACATCTTGTACGTTGCCTAAGCGTGGATCAAGGGGACGCACCACTAACTCACGTTCCCCCAGACAACGATCGACCGCTAGACCATAAGTGGCCGATTGATCACTGATAATCACGACCCATAAGGGATCCGGCACGGCAGTAGGTGGTGGCAAATCTAGAACATGATAGAGGGGAAGAAGACCAACGTTTTGGTGCTCCAGGGTAAAATATTGTCGATTCTCAACGGTGAAAATATCTTCTTGCTTCACCGTGACAATATGGTCAATGCGCGACAGGGGAAAAGCATAAATTTCTCCCCCAACTTCTATAAGTAGTGTCCGGACGACGGAGAGGGTTAGTGGCAACTGAAAATGAAAACTGGTGCCCTTTCCTGGCTGAGATGTCATCCGCACAGTACCACCCACTTCCTGAGCCATGCTTTTCACAATATCCAGCCCAACACCTCGCCCAGACAGTTCCGTTACTTGTTGGGAGAGGGAGAATCCAGGTAGAAACAGGAACTCCATAAGCTCCGCATCTGACAGTTTTTCGGCTATTTCAGGAGTCGTAAGCTGACGGGCGATGGCTTGCTCTCGAAGCCGTTGGATATCAATTCCCGCACCATCGTCTGTGGCTGTGATAGCTAGCATGCCGCCTCGATGGACCGCTTCCAGGCGAATCCTTCCTTCCGGGGGTTTCCCTGCGGCAATGCGGGCTTCGGGTAACTCAATACCGTGACCAATTGCATTTCGAAGAATATGCGTGATGGGGGCTTCTAGCTTGCTGAGAATGTCGCGATCGACGGATGTAGACTTGCCAACGATTTCTAATCGAGCTTGTTTATCTAGACTACGAGCCAGATCACGCACCATGCGCGAGAAGTTTTGCACACCTTCCTCAAAAGGCCGCATGTGCGAGGTAATAACTTCTCGATACAGGCGATCGGATAGATGAGTGGTACGACGAATAAACTCTTCCAGATCCGAGAGGCGATCGCTCAACAAAGCGCGACACTGCTGCTCCTGACGACGCACCATTTCAAATAAGGCTTGGTCAGCCTGTCGAAAATGAGGTAAAGCTTGTTGTTCCAGTACTTCCAGACTGGTAGCTAGCTCGATTTGATGCGATCGCACCTGCATCAAGGCATCCGCAAAAGCAGGCAGTGCATTGGCTTCAATCAGTGCTTCTCCCGCCAGCCCCATAATCCGGTTCAGGTTATCTGCGCCAACCCGCACAACCCGCTGAGCTCCCTTAGAGGCATCATAGGCAAGTTGCTCGCTTACACTGCTATTAGCACCAGACGATTGGCTCGAAATACCAACCGGGATTTGATGTGCAGCATCGGATATTCCATTGGAAGAACCCTTCACGGCCGGGTGGTTAAATGAGTGCTCGGATTCATCAAAGGATGCAGGGTTCTCAGAATGAACAGAGGATTGATGCAGAGCTTCAATACCAGACTGTACGGATAGAATATTGATATTTTGCTGAGTTAACCAGGTGGAGAGATGGCGATCGCTCACCTGGCTTAAGCCTTGCAATAAATCGACGCCCCGCAGTAGTTGGTCTATCAGATCGCCACTCAATGTAAGCGTACGGTTCTGGGCTGCAACAAAACAATCTTCTAGAGTATGCGCCAGGCTAACAGCAGCATCCAGTCCAACAATCCGTGCGGCCCCTTTAATCGAATGAGCTGCCCGCATGAGAGCTTCAAGGGGTTGAGTGGCTGTGGGTTGCGTCTCCAGAGTCAGCAAACCATCGTTCAAAATATTTGCCTGTTCCTCCACCTCCATACGGAACAAATCCATCATCTGAGGATCAACCAGGGGTAGGTGAGCCTGAAGGGGTTCCGGCACGGAATCTGCTACTGAATCTTCCACTTCGGGAAGATTCTCATCCTCGGACGATGCAATGCCAGCCACGGAACCGGAGGAAGGATCTGAATAGTCTGATTCAGACGTTACTGGTTGATAGACAGATTGAATGGCGGCAATACTCTCGCGATGACCGGACAACCAACTTTCCCACTGGGGTTCATCCAATAGGCTAATGTCCAAAAGCCAATGAGCTGCTTCGAGCAGACGATCAACCTCAACAGCGCTCAAATCTATACCCTGTTGAACCGCTCTAAGTCTTGACTGAATAGCTTGAATGACAACAACAGCAGCTTCTACGTTGACAACTTGGGCCAACCCATCAAGGGCATGCAAAGCCTGCAACGATCCCTGAATATCTTGCGCCGATTGAGACTGTTGCTGGAACATCAGCAAGTGTTGCTTCAGGTTCTCCACCTGAGCGATAACCTCCTGACGAAATAGATCCAGCATTGAATAATCGGGCATTTTTGTTGAGTTACATAGAATTAGGGAGGAAACAGCTCAAACACTACAAGAGGCGGCGATCGAGCGTATTCAGCAAATGGTCAGCATCCAGATAATTCACTTTTTTGTCTTGCCAGTCAATGATCCCCCGGGTATAGGATTGATGGGCTTTTGCAATCACAACAGGAGGTTTCTGAAGCTCATCTGGATGGAAGCGATAAACTCGATGCACCTCGTCTACCGGAAACACCCAGCGGCTCTCCTGCTGCCCAATCACCATCATGCGCCTGAGGTTAATTCGACTATAGGTGGGGTCGATCGGCATTTCTACCCCAATAAATTGGCTTAAAGACGCACAGGGCAGGATTTCACCGCGAATATTCACCAATCCCAGGAACAAATCATCACTGCGATGGGGAAGAGTATGAATAGGTACAGGACGGGTAATTTCTTGCAGAATACTAACGGGTAACGCAAATCGCTCGCTGCCGAGCCGGAAAACCATAGCCGATAGCGTTGTACCCTGGCCAATTTTGAGAGAATCTTGCTTGACGGCAGTAGACAGAGTTCCCATTTGAGCTTCTGGCGGCTGAGCAAGAATTTCTGTCCATTCCTGGAGATAGTCGAGTGGAATTTCGCGGTTAAGGAGGCCGCGGCCTGCCTCATGGTAGACCGGGCAATTGATGCAGTGTCCTACCGACTCTAAGCGATCGCACGATCGATCGCCCTCTATCCCAATCTCGCTCCAACAATACTCGGCATTCATCACTGACACTTCATCATGTAAAACTACGATGGCTACACTTTGAACTGTGAAATCTCCTGCTGCAACCCCTGCGCTGCATCATCCAACTGTGTTAACGCATTATTGGTTTCTTGAAGGGATTGCATGGTTTGGAGGGACGCATCACTGAGTTGGGCGATCGCCATACTAATTTGCTCGGCTCCCCGATATTGCTCATCCATCCGCTGGCTAACAGTAGCAAACTGTGGCGCAAGCCCCTGTACATCTTGAATAAAGCTGGTAATCTGCTCACTGACATTGCCAACTTCTTGAACGTATTGGGTTACCTCGCGACTAAACCGATCCATCTCTACAACCCCTGTTGACACCGAGGTTTGCATGGCTTTCACCATCTGTTCAATTTCCAGGGTTGCAACAGCGGCCTGATCCGCAAGCCGCCGAATTTCACGCGCTACGACGGCAAACCCAGCGCCATATTCACCAGCCTTTTCGGCCTCAATGGCAGCATTCAGAGATAGTAAATTCGTTTGATCTGCGACTTTCGTAATCGTCGTGACAACGTTATTAATATTATTGGCTTTTTCATCAATCACTTTGAGCTTTGCTGCGATCGATTGGGTCGCTACGACCAAATTTTGCATAGCCCCTTGAATTTTATCGAGATTCTCCTGACTGTTAGCCGCAGCACTGGTGGTTGTCTGAGCCGTATCCGTCACTTCATCCATCGCCTGGGCTAATTCACCCGCAGTAGAGGCAATTTGGCGAGACGTGGCTTTGACCTCGTGCATGGAAGCTACTTGCTCATTCACCGTCGATTCCAATTGCCGACCAGCCGCCGCAATTTGTGTCGTCGAGGAACTAATTTGAATTCCGGAGCGCTGAGCCTGAGCAATTAGAGCATTTAAGCTTTTAACCATTTCCTGGAAGGCTCTTAGCAATTGCCCAACTTCCGTGGGATCTTTGGTGGGCGGGATAGATTGGGTTAAATCGCCATCAGCGATCGCCGTTGCTGCATCGACAATGGGGGGCAACTGGCGTCGTAGCGGCAAGGTCGTGAGTAGCCCTGCTGCCAGCGTCAATAAAATCGTCAGTCCTGTCCCGATAACAATCAAACGCAACAGAAAGTTTTTTGAATTTTGGACAGCCTGATTATTGCGGTTTAACTGGTTCTCTAGTTCGCCAACAACGCGATCGCGTTGGGCAACCGCATCACTAATACGAGGCCGGCGTACATCCGCTTTGGCCTGAACCAGGTTGTTTTGATCAACCAGGCGAAAGATAGTTTGCAGCGTGCGATCGTATTCTTCACCTAATTCAATCAGGTTGCTAATGTCTGCCTGAGTCTGCGCATCAGATGTTGCTATCGCATTTTCGGCATTTTCTGTAAAGGATTGGCGAGCATCGGAATAAGCATCTATAGCACTCTGATCGCTTGGGAAAATCAAGTAGGTCCGGGTAATACCAATCATGCGATTGAGCCCATCAATCAACCCATTAACGTTGCGAATTTGGGTTTCGATGCGATCGCTTTCCTGCTGAAGCTGAAAAGTACGGGTAGTGGAATCATAAACAATCGCACTTAATCCCAATAGGGCTAACAGCGGAATAGAGTACCCCAGTAAAATGCGATTTGTAATTCGATCCCAGATTGATTGAACCATAGTGAATCATTTATTTAAGATGAATGATAGCCTTGCTCTACAAGCCGTTGCGCCCGTTTCCTTAGTTTTTCCGAAGCAGCTTGATTACCCTGTTGCTCTTTCAATAAAGCAAGATGTATCAAGGCTTCATAGGCAGATGGATCGAGATAAATAGCCTTTTGGAAATAGGTTTCTGCCTGTTTATTTTGACTCAGTCCCTGACAAATCTCACCCAATAGCAAATAGGCCGAGGCCTCCGCTGGGTTAGCCCGCACATAGGATTCACAAAGTTGAGCCGCTTGGGTCAGTTGTCCCTGATCGGCAAGCTGCTTAGCCCTTTCCAACAAAATGGGTGGCCCTTGATCTGATTGAGTTTTCGATAGAAACCCATTGCTTAAACCCTGATGAGCATCGAATGTTTTTTCGGATGGAGGATTAAGGTATTTTGTCTTTGGGAAAGTTGCTTTGTTCAATGGGTGCCGGATAGATGACTGATTTGTATTCAGTGCAGGTGAACTATTAGAATCTGTTTTATCCAATAGGGTAAGTGATTGTTTTTGGTACGCAAATGCAGAGGAATGCTCAATTGACTTGTAATTTTGTTTACCCGAAATTTGAGATGTTTCGGCAGCTCCCAAAAACAATAATCCTGTGGGGAACAGAGCATGATCGAGAGTTGCCATCGTGCGATCGCGCGCTGCTCCATCTAAATAGATCAATAGATTGCGGCAAAAGATAACGTGATACGTCTTACGAAGAAAATGAGGTTGCAGAATGTTGCCGTGAATAAAATTCACGGATTTACGCACCATTGGGCGCACTTGATGTCCCCTAGCCGTTGGTTCAACGTAACGCTCTAACGCTTCGGCCGTAACACCTCGAAAGGAGCTTTTTCCATAAACCGCCTGCTCGGCTTTTTGTAAGGCGCGCTGACTGACATCAACGGCATCTATTTGAAACTGAGCCGTTGTTAGCCCCGCGTCTAACAAAGTCATGGCGATCGAGTAGGGTTCTTCCCCCGTAGAGCAAGGCACGCTGAGAACATAGAGAGGCTTAGTGGTCCGTTCCCAGGCGTGAATAGCTCGTTCCTTCACGTAATACCGTAGATACTCAAAAGGTTCTTTGTCTCGGAAGAACCAGGTTTCAGGAATTACAACCGCTTCAATTAATTGATTGAGTTCCTCGGGAGCGGAGCGGAGAAGAGCCAGGTAGTGGGAGCGATCGCGCACACCATTAGCCGCCTGACGTTGGGCAACAGCTCGTGCAATGATTCGCGAACCTACACTGTTCGCATCTAGCCCCAACTTCTCCCTGAGAATAACTTCAATTGCATCCTGCACCGTTCACCTGCCCGCTTCTCTCAGTAAATAAGGCTGGATCAAGGCCATCTGCAACCAGTTGTTCCCAGTTCACCTTTTGAATAATGCCCTTACCATCAATAAATAGTTCTCCCATCACGGAAGAATCACTCATATTTTCCGCATTTTTCAGGGTATTGATGGGCACCTTTAAAGTTTCTGTTACTCGTTCTGCCAAAAGCCCCAACTGGCGTTTTTGATACGGTGAGTGTTCCCCCTGGCAAGAATTCGCCCCATAGTTCACCATAATTAAACGCGTGCTATAGGAAATTTTGCAGGATGTCCCCCGAATAAGTTGGCAAAGATCGATAACCGGCACAATGGTATTGTGATAATTAAAAACACCTGCAATATACTCTGAAGCTGCCTCAATCTTCCTGAGCAGGACTACTGGTGCGATCTCAATAACATTACTCGTATCAATCGCATACAGATTCTCTTCAATATGAAATAGTAGTAGTAACGCCGTTTTAGACGTAGCCTGCGCGGCTGTATTAACCTGCATAAACTCCAAAAAATTGAGGCAGCTAACTGACTGTAGTGCAAGTGACGACAATTAGCATCTCCCCTAGGGCAGGAAAATCTTTACGTCAAGAAAATTAGGATTATATATCCTGCGGAACAGGCATTTAATACTCATCTCGAAATAGCTAATTCGCTTCCTTGGAGAGTTTTCTGCAACCCTCAACTTTATGGGTGCTGAGGTTTATACAAGAATCAAGGGCCTCAGAGAAAGCTCTTCAATTAGCGTCGACTGTGTATTGTTAATAACTTTACAAGTTGACCTTGATGCCATTCAACTAATACAGCTATGCCCGAAGTAAGAAGTTACTTGCTGAGAAGACAGGAAGTCCCGCAGAATTCTATAGGATAAACACAACAAAAATAGATCTACATTTTATAGGTGACTACCATCGCACACGCCAAATCCACTACTAACCCTGTCATCTCCAACGCCATTGCAGGTGCCATTATGGGGCTGTTAGCGGTGACAAGTGCTGTATCGTTTGGAACGGTCATCTTCTCAGGAGACCTGGCACCTGTACTGACATTTGGGATTGGGTTGTTACTCTTCAGTTCTGTCATCATCAGTGCCTTCGGCACAGCTATGAGTTCCTACCCCGGCATGGTGGTAACAATTGCCGAAGTCACCGTTCCCATTTTTAGCTTGATTGCACGGCAGGTTGTTACGGCCATGCCAGATGCCCCCGTTGAGCAGAAGCTAATGACGGTTGTGGCAACATTTGCCCTTAACAGTCTGATAACAGCCGCAATTTTTTGGGCTTTGGGTTGGTTCAAATTAGGAAGCTTTGTGCGGTTCATTCCCTATCCCGTCGTAGGTGGTTTCTTAGCCGGGATTGGTGCGCTCCTACTCATTGCAGCCTTTCAGTCGGTTTCAGGATTAGATTTACAGCCATTCACGATCGCCGCTTTCTTCCAACCCAACGTCTTTTTGCAATGGTTTCCGGGGCTAATCTTTGCCGCTGTCATGTTCATGCTGCCTCAGCGAATTACCCACTTCCTGATATATCCCGGTATCATCGCCTCTGCCACGGCCCTCTTCTACATTGTCCTGTCCGTAACAGGAATATCCATGGCAGAAGCGACAGAACGGGGCTGGTTGCTGGGCAATATTCCATCCGGAGGGTTGTATGACTTTGCCACGTTACAGGCAATTCAGCAGGCTGACTGGAGCGTTGTCTTGCAACAAATACCAACTATGGCAGCGCTATGGCTAATATCGGCGATCGCGCTGTTGTTGCACGGCAATGGCATTGAACTGGTTGCGTCACGGGATCTGGATTTGAATCGCGAGTTAAAGTCTTCCGGGATTGCCTGGTTTTTATCGGGCCTTGGTGGGGGAATTGGCGGGTTTCCAAGTGCCGGGGAAAATACACTGGCTTACCAATTAGGGGCAAAAACCCGCCTGGCAGGATGGATGGTGACCCTGATCTGTCTCGCCATGGTGGTAGGCGGTGCACCGCTCCTCGCGCTGTTTCCCAAATTTATCCTGGTTGGGATGCCGTTACTGGTCACCATTGAGTTCTTCAATGAATGGCTTTACGAAGCCTGGTTCAAGTTCTCCCGCTCAGATTACGCCATCATTGTGTTGATTGTGTTAATCACCGTTAGTGTTGGCTTTCTCCAAGCAATCGGCGCCGGATTGGTCGCGGCGATTGTTCTGTTTGTAATTCATTACAGTCAGCTAACCGTTGTGCGCCATGCGAGCTATGGGACTTACCGCCATAGCAACGTACTACGAACTTCGGAAGAGTTGGAAATTCTGGAAGCAGAAGGGCAGCAGGCATACATTGTCGAATTACAGGGTCTAATCTTTTTTGGCACGGCGAATAAATTATTGAATCAGGTGCGCGATCGCCTCAACAACAGCGAATTAACTCCGCTGCGCTACGTGATTCTCGACTTCCGTATGGTGAGTGGACTGGATTCTTCCGCTGTTCTCAGCTTTGCAAAACTCAGACAAGTAGCAGACCAGAAACAAGTTCATTTGCTCTATAGCAATTTGGACCCTCAGGCTAAACAACGGCTACTTCGAGGAGAGTGCTTAGAACCAAACGATCCATTTTGCCACTTGTTTCCCGACTTAGATCGGGCATTGGAATGGTATGAGCAGCAGATTCTAAAGCATTACCAGCCTTACAGACCTGATCCGATTCCTGCGCCCGAAACAGCGCTGGCATCGCATCTGCAAACCCATTTTTCTGATCCCAGGCAGGTAAACCGTCTGATGGCCTGCCTAGAGTTACGCCAGCTAGCCGAGCATGAATATCTATTCTACCAGGGCGATCCATTTGATGGGCTATATTTTGTGGCATCAGGGCAGGTTAGCGTTGTGCTGGAATTGAATGACGGCCAGTTTAAGCGCCTTCGCACCTATACGGTTGGAAACACAATTGGTGAAATGGGGCTTTACCGTCAGACTGATCGTATGGCTTCAGTAGTCGCTGACAAACCCAGTTCACTCTATTTTCTATCTGCTCAAACCTTCGAAGAAATTGAAGCATCCGACCCAGTTCTTGCTTCCAACATTCACCGTTTTATCGTCAATTTGTTGGCCGAGCGGCTTCAACATCGTGAGGAAGAATTAAAGCATTTAATCGAGTCCGTATAAAACTTGTTCCATTTTTTTACTTACATCTTGTACCTTTCTAAAACCAAACCCCGTAATCTCTATTTTTCGTGTGCTTTGCAAAAAAAGGGATTACGGAGTTTGCTACAAGAGCTAATTTGAAGCAATTCACCTCAGTTCGGGTTAAGTTTTTTTTCCGAGTGCCGCGCTTCGCGCGGCACTCGGAAAAAACTATTATTGCGTGCGCGACGCGCACGCAATAATAGGCGGTTCGGCTTATCCCGAACTGACGTTAATTCGTGTTTGAAAGAATTCTTAAAATGAACCTTATAGCGCTTTTCAAGCGCTTAAAATCTGGTTGTTTTTGTGAGAGCCGCGCGGAGCAAGACTCTCACAAAAACAACCTTGGCTGATTCAAGTGCAAAGTGCTGAAAGAACTGCTATGGAAAGATAATTCAGGTTAGATAGTTCTCCAGCCTAAAAAATTTAAGCAGACTGTTCAAATCTGTCTTATCCTGAGTCGGAGTGGTAGCTTCAATCACCTGAATCGTCGTGGGTGTTAAATACCGAAATATCTTTTCAATTAAAACAGGAATGACATCTTTTGGAAACCCTTGAAGTTCCTGTTTGAAACGAGCTAAGCGGCTTTTTGCAAAACTGACTTGAAAGCGCGCACGCTTCAACAAACGTTGACGGATATTTTCTGCAATGGCTGGATCTTTTACTTCCAATTGATGAATCGTACCATCGCGCAGAAAAGGCACTACATCAGGATTTTCCTCTAAAAATAACAGGCTACCTTCCTGAGAGTAAGCCTCTACTCCATCCATTCCTAGTGCCCCTAAATCCGCTAAGGCAAGAATCTGAGCAACTGTCGATGGAACATGGTCAGGGCTGTGAAGTAGTGGTTGGTGAATGGCATTTTCGAGGGGTACATAAATGCAAATTGTTGCGTTAATAGCTTCTTGGATGACAGCAATATCCGCATCTGTAAATGTAGCTGTACTATTCGGATCGTGCTGCTTTATTAATCGATTTATCTGTTGGATATAGGGCATGAGTTGCCCAAGGGTTGCGGCCTCGCTTCTGCCCGGTAGACGCCGCCGAGCCGTATTTTTCTGGGTATTCTGCTCAAATAATTGAACCATATCGTGAGCAGCAGCACAGAGATCAAGCAATAACCCTGTGCGGTCTAAATCTAATGGAGTTGTATGAGTTGTGGCTTCTGCCTCAGAAGTGTTATAAAGGGTATCCAGAATTTGATGCGATCGCCGTCGAACGCCCTTTACATGGTCTTCCGTATGGTAATAAAGTTTTTTTTGAATAACTTCTTCACGTAAGCGCTGTAAAGCAAACGCCTCAACGTAAGCAATTGTTTGGGCAAACGTTTGGGGGAGCTGAGATAAACCACGCGCCTGCAGTGAATTCGGGCGATCGTCCCCATTCATAAATCTCGTTCTCTGAAGGGAAGTTCAATTATCGGCTGCAATTCCTTTGATTGCATATGCCCAGAGTCTGTTTTAAAGGTTGGACTTTTCGTATGCTTTGTCACAGACGATGACAATTAGGTGAGACAAAACACTGGCAGTACATATGTTTTGGTCGCAATCAAACGCGTAGGTTCTCAGATAGCTTATGCGATCGCTTATTTGAGGCAACGGGCTGGAGGCTCTTGTTAACTGATTTGGTAAGTACAGCGGCGTTCTCCGGCGACAATGTGTTCGACACGCCGAATACTCACCTCATTTCCCAATACCGTTTGAAAGGTTTCCAGTTCTTTCGCGCAGAAGCCAGTGCAGACTGTGGCAGCAGCACAAATCGGACAATGATTTTCCACCAAGAGAAATGAACCATCTGGTTGGGTTTCAACCTCAGCCATATAGCCTTCCTCAGTACGAAGCTCGGCCAGTTTCTGCAAACGTTGCTTCAAGGAGCGCTTTCCCTTCATCTGCTGGGTGTAACCCTCAAGCTGTTGGCGGGTACGGATTTCTAACAACCGATCTAACCCTGCTTCCCCAAACGCTTCTTTCACAGAATTTAACAACCCTAGCGACAGCTCAGCATAGCCATTGGGAAAGAAGCGATCGGCCGCTGAAGTCAATTGCCATAGCTTGGCAGGCCGTCCCATCGAGCGTGGCTCCTCCTGGTACGTCACCAAGCCTTCATTCTGTAAAGCATAGAGATGCTGTCGCACCGCCATTGCTGTAATCTTCAAGTGAGAAGCCAGGGTTTCTGCATCCAGGTTGCCTTCCCGCTTCAATAGCTGGACGATCGCCCGTCGTGTTCGAACAGCCACTTCTTCGGTTTTCGCTTTCTTTACCATCATTTATAGCTAAGCTCAGTTGTGGTGCAATCGAGGGAAAAACTGGAATCAAGCCCCAGTCTCTCGACCACAACCGAGGAGCAGTATAGAGTTTTACCACTTTATAAAGTAAAGAAATATCTTTATAAAGTCAACGGTAATCAGCCAGGACACTCATTCTAGTGCCGTAGTTGCAGCGGTAAGCTCAGATAAGCAGCTAATTTTTTCATAGTAAACTTGCATCTTGCACTTTTTCAAAACCAAGACCCAGAATTGTTTTTTCGTCGCTTCGCAACGAAAAAACAATTCTGGGTCTTGATGCAAGGTATGAGCCGATAAACTAAGGAGATTTCCAGATAAGAACTTCCCCATTATTTGGAAAAAAGGCGCGGCTTCGCCGCGCCTTTTTTCCAAATAATGGGGATATTGTTTCTCAGAAATCTCCTAAGCATTGGGAGTCAGCAAGCGATTTAGAACGTCAAGCGTAATTTGAGCTGTTTCGCTCAGAAGTTGGGCGTTTACCTGGCGATCGTTGGGCGAATGATAGTTTGGCTCCATACCCCGGGTCAGGAACAAAACAGGTACATCAACAGCCGCAAATGAAGCATGGTCGCTGCCTCCAGCCTCACCGAATATAGAAATCGAAGGATTAACGGTTGTTGCCAGACGGGTCAGTTCGGATGTGCCGCTAGCTTGCAGGCCTGCATTTACGCCGACCATATCAAGATTGAGCATGGCGCGGAGCTGTTGAAGAAATTGGGGTTGGGCTTCACGCACAAAAGTTCGTGATCCCCTGAGTCCATCTTCTTCGCCATCGAAGGCAACAAACCAGACTTGACGGCTGCTTGGAGTGTCTGCCATTTGCCGCGCCAAGTTGAGCAGAACGGCCGTACCAGAAGCATTATCGTTTGCACCTGGTGAACCCGCAACCGAGTCGTAGTGAGCACCCAGCAATACGTCTGGTTGCGTTACACCTTCCATATAAGCAATGACGTTGCGCCCCGTTACCATCTCCTCAACAGCATTTACATTTAGTGTTACGGGGGACGCAGCCGAGTTGGAGAGCAATGCTCGTCCGTCCTCACCACCCAGCGACAAAACTGGAATGCTCACCCCACTACCTAGTGTCCCTTGAAAGTTATTGTCATCCGTGTTGACAATAATCAGCCCCAAAGCACCTGCTGCCGCCGCATTTCTCGCCTTTTCGAGAAAGCGGATTTCGCCACGTTGCACGATCGCGATCGCACCACGCACATCCACTTGAGCAAAATCTTCACGACGTCCCACATTAGGCACAACAACCAGCCGCGCAGTCAGACGGCCAGGGTTCGAGCCATTGAGGGCGCGACCTGAGAGAGTAGAGCCGTTGATGGTTAGGGTGGAGCCACGATCCGTAAATTTTGAGTAGGTGAAGGTTTGTACCTCAGTGACATATCCAGCCTGTTGAAATGCCTCTTCTAAGTACCGACTGGATTGTTCAGCGATCGGTGTTCCTGTCACTCGCGCCCCCATCGCCACTAACGCTTCAACATCAGCAATGGCAGGGCGATCGCCCTCTAGGAACTGCGATCTATCCAGTTGTGAAAATGGCGTATGAGCAGCCTGCTCAGCCGCTTGCTCCATGCGGGTGGGCAACTGGCTACATCCTGTTAGCCCGACACCTAAAATAACCATGAGCCGAACCCATGGTAGCCGCTTGGGTTGAGCAGAGGATAATCGGCTATTTACGGAGTACATGCGACTTCTTCCTAACCTTTAACTGCCATTATGAGCGGCAAAAATGACACCAACATGTCACGTTCATAGCGGCCGTTTGACCGCAAGGGCCAATCCTTGATCTACAGCGATTTTCAAACGCTGTAAATCTGGTTGTTGTGAGAGCCGCGCGGAGCGCGGCTCTCACAACAACCATGGCTGATTCAAGCGCAAAGCGTTGTAAGACCTGTTTTAAGAGATCACTGTGGTCATGCTCTAACCTTCATTACACAACAAAACCCTGATGCCATCGCTTTATGCGGCGAGATCAGGGTTTAGTGTGCCAGAGTAAAAATGTGAGTAAGGTTACTTGGAGCCACGAAGGGCCGATAGTAAACCAGCCAATGCTGGTCTAGCAAAGCATTTTAGATAGAACTGATGACCTCGCTGGCAACGAGTTCCGTTAAAACAGAGGAAAGGGGAAGAGTGGCTCTAATTCAGGGTCGTAGCGATCTAGCGCGTATTGCATCACCTTATCGGAGATACCACCTGCTTCATAACTCTTGAGCGCGCAGTACACCTCAGCGAGGCGCTCTCGGTAAAGAACCCCAGAATACATCAGATTTAAAGCGCGTTGAGAGAAATATTCTAAGTTCATTTTGGTTACACCAATTAAAGTATTTAACTGCTTTACAAATGTTTAAAGATGTTTAGCTTCGCCGTCTCAGGAGAACTACTTCAACATTGCCAGGGAGCGATCGCCCACGCCATTATACAAGCAGAAACTGCACCTCATCATGGGTGACGCGTGGGTTATTCGGTGTATGTCCCTAAGAGGGGTAAATCTTTGTGGTTTCCAATGGTTCCCAACTGGAGATTAGCATACCCTTTCGGGGAATAGTTGGGAACATCGGCTGGGAGCCGCGGTAAAAGCTAGGAATAAGGGTCGACATAGACCGTAAGTAGTTGAAAACACTTAGATTTAGAATGCCCAGGAATTCTAAAAACGCAATAATTTCAGCAAAAAGCTTTGCAGGTCTGTCGGACTGTCTAGTGCAGCTAATCGGCGGAATTACTCTATTGCCAGGGTCGGCGGAAAGCAACTCGCTGTCATGACCCTATTCTAATCACATTTAATTCTGCTGGGAATAGGATCTGTTTGTCGAATTGTCTAGTTTTTGACTTTATAGCATTGTGCGCGTTACTTAAGTACGGTGGTGTGGGGGACAAAGTGCCCACACCACCGTTGCTGTACCTAACGCACTTGTACATTGCTATATGTTGGAAAATCAGGGCTGAGTACTGCGCGCGAGAACATCTCGATGAAGAAGTGTTAAGAGCTTATTCGAAAACCCAAGGTGTGAAGGGTGAGGTACGTACGCACCCCACCCTTCACACCTTGAGTTTTCAGTTCCGGGGTAGATTTTAGACTCTATGGCGAACTGCAATACCATCATAAGCCGACATTATTTTTACCCCATTAGCCAGCAGCCTCCGATTCCGTTTCCTCAAACAAACGATCGCCCCGATGCAAGCGATAGGCCATCTGATAGGTTTGCTCCTGCGATCGCATTGTAGGAGCATGAGCGGCTAGATACCGTGCAGTTGCGACAAGCACGAATACACCCTCTTGAGAATCATCAAGCAGGGAGTAGAGACGAAATGCAGCTTCAATAGATTGAATCACATGAAAATCTCGGTTCTCCCGCAGCATCAATTTCGCCAACAGTGCCATCAATGTTGCAGGCTTGCCACCACTATAAAGGTATTGCGCAACTAGACGCCCCGTTTCATTCACCTGCTGCTGACGGTCAAGTAAGTCAGGCAATTGTTTCAGTAAGGCGTCTGGCTCGGCAACGTTATCTTGGGGTTCGGGCAAGCGAGCCGGAGGCACGTTGAGAAATCGATTCAAGTAGACACTCATCGCTGCATCAAAAACGCCACGCAGAAGCTCGATTGTCGGTACTCGATGGATGCCCTGCTGTACAGCATTGGCAAAGGTAAAGGGATGGTGAGCACTGTTCCAATCTCCATGGTCATTGTTGGTATGGAACCGGGCCACTCGCAAAGCTGCTGCATAGGTAACAACTTGGGCTAACTGGGCTTCTGTGCATCCGGACCGCAGCGCATTGAGAAGACTGTCTACGATCGCCTGAGCATCTTCCCCTAAAAGCACTGGAAGTAGCTCGGCAGGTTGCGTCCACTGTCCTCGATAAGTGTGGCCTATCTCTACAACAGCAGGCAATTGCTCAAATGCTGCTTCCAGAATTGCAACCAAATCTACAGGGTATCGCCATGAACTCGCTTCTTCCATCCGAGTTGCATTTGCCAACCCGGCCACTAGACTTGCCAGCACGGGTTCAGCCTCCTGCCAACCAATCGCATCCAGAGCTTCCAGGGCTTTATTGATAAAATCCAGCACATGACCAACATCCAGGTAACGGTGGTCGGTTGCCGCCGCAAACAGCATCTCAGCAATTTGAGTACGGCTCATGCCGGCCTGTAATGCAGTTACCAAACACCGCTCAGCCGCTTCGCGATCGCGCTGTTCAATAAACTGACGAAACCAGGCTTTTAGGGTGGAAAAATTCAGGTCTGTTGTTGGTAGAGGATGCACATGAAAATGAGGTGGCGCCTCTGCACTATCCCGAGCCACGGCAGAAAGCCCTTGATATAGGGCACGGGGGCGATCGCTTTCCTCTAAATAGGGCATCAGATTCATCATGCAAGTCAGCATGGTGAGCCCTGTATCCCATCCTGCTTTGTTGTAGCGTGTTCCAAAAGCTAAGCCCATTTGAAAGGGCTCTGTAGGGGCAACCCCCAAATCAAGCAGGGCAATCACAGATTTTGCGATGACTAACGAAATACCTTGCTCCAGGCCATCCTGCAATCGCTGTTGCTGGTGAGTTTTAGGGTTCGCTGGAGGGGCAACATCAACCCAAATTTCTCCATCTTGAATTTGCACCGGAAACGCGCGTACATCATCAGCCCAGGAATCGAAGGTCCCTCCACTGGCCAGGTCAAAGCGCGCATAGTGCCAGGGACAGGTCACAATTCCGTCTTTGCATACGCTGCCGTGGAGCGGAAACCCCATGTGGGGACAACGGTTATCGATCGCGTAGACCCGCTCCCCACTGTAAAACAGTGCAACAGGTTGCTGGTTAATACGAACCAGTAATTGCCCTTTTTCCTGGAGTTCTACCAGGCTGGCAGCGCGAACAAGAGATTGAAGCTGGCTTGTAGTGGAGGTCATACTTTTAAAAGAAATATCTTTAGAAAGTATCCTAGCAAGTCCTCTTAGTTTGTAAAGGTTTTTCTTTATCGTTAATGGCTCCTGGGCTTAATCCAAATTGAAACGTTCAGAATTTGTAAAACTCGTATTTGTCAGAGACTGGAACACGAACGATACAAAACCTTGTGGTTCTTACGGCGCTTTTCAAGCGCTTCAAACCTGGTTGTTTTTGTGAGAACCGCGCTCCGCGTGGCTCTCACAAAAACAACCGTGGCTGATTCAAGCGCAAAGCGCTGTATGTTTAATTGAGTTGGAGTTATTGAACGGATTCTGTTGGAATCTATTTCTCTCATTGCTCGTCTAATAAAGCTATGACGGCACATTCCAACCCGGCGATCGCTCCCTACGACCAGACTAATGGTATCTCCCCAAAAACTGGCGCAGCATGCTTTGATATTTGCCCTCAATCTGGAGGTTCTACGCAATTTGTAATCTTTGAGTTGTAGATCCCTCAGATTGTTATTGAGGGTGATGCTTCCACAACGTGTCACCTGAAAGCGTCCTATCCATTCCTAAATAGAGGCATGTCATGCTTCCCTTCAAAAAAGTTACGGTCATTCCAAACGTGTGTTCCATACAGCCGTGGATGGTATCCATCCTCGTTACCGTACTGACTGCGATACCTGTCACTGCAGCGACAACCCCGAACCCTTCGGATCTGTCAGACGGCGATTCTGGCTCTGCGATCGCCCAAACCACTGCCCAGTCAAATCCCGCCACGCAAGCCTGGACGTTAATCCAGACAGCACGGCGGCACGCGGCTCGTGGGGAGGTTGCCAAAGCCACAGAAGCCCTTTTCCAGGCCGAGCAAACTGCCGCGCTTCTATCCAATTCCACGACCCTTGACCAACTCTTTGCCACCATTGCAGCAGAGCAGGCGAAATTGGGCCAGTATGACCGGGCGATCGCAATTGCCAACCGCATGAGTTATACCTCCCTCCCTGCTCTAGGGTGCTGCGTACCTGTGAGAACCGATGCAGAGGTAGCGATCGTCCAGGCCTATTTGAGTGCTGGCCAAGTCGAGACAGCGCAGCAGTTTGCAGAGGGAATTCAGTTTGCCTCATCTCGTGATGTAGCCCTGGTGCCTGTGATTTCTTATCTAGCTGAACAGGGGCAGTTTCGGGAAGCGATCGCCCTCAGCCAGCGCACCGAAGCTTATACTGATCTGGCCCACCAGGCTATCCTGAAAAGCTATATCAACGCCGATCGCTTTACTGACGCATTAGCGTTTACAGAAACAATTGCAGACCAAAATGAAAAATCTGTTCTGCTGACAACTCTGGCCCAATGGGCGTGGCGCAGTGGTAAGACGGATCTGTCCTACCAGATTGCCAGCGAGATTCCGGAATCTAGCAGTCGCGTCCAGCTCTGGATCGAAGTTGCGTTAGCCTATGCCAAAACTGGAGCACAAGAACGGGCGCTTACCATTCTTTCAGAAGCTTATGAACTGGCCAAAATGCAACCAGATTCACAGGTGTTTGCCCAGTGGTCAGGCTACTTTGCTCAGGTTGGAGCGTTTGATCGCGCTATAGCCCTGGCTGACGGCTTGACCGGATATGACCAGGCCCATGCCAGAGTCATCATTGCTCGTGTCTATTCCGATGCAGGGCGATATGACGAAGCGATCGCCCTCGTGCAGCGGGTACCGGATGGGGTACTGCAACCCTTTGGCGATATGCCGGACCTGAAAGCGGAAGCACTGCAATACATCGCTCAGCAAGCCGTAAAGGCAGGGCAGTATGGTCGGGCCGTGCAGGCCGCGAATGTTCTACAGGAACAGGGACGGGTCAAGGCACTGCGGGCAATTGCCCAACACTATCAACGGGCCAATCAATCTCAAGAAGCGATCGCTACCCTAGATCAAGCGCTTGCAGTAGCCCGTACGGTGGATAGAACGACCATTTTCTACGATCGCAATACCTTTGTCACCGTCTCCAATGCAGGCTTGTTGCTAGAGATTGCCCAGGACTATGTCGCGTTCAACCAACCCAATCGAGCTGTAGCTGTTTTAGATGAGGCACTTGAGTCAGCCCAGGTTCTCAAGGTTGAGAGTCAAGATTCGGTACGGGAACAGGTGCGGTCTATAGGAGCGATCGCCCGATTGTATGACCAGCTAGGGCAGGGCGAGCGGGTACGGGCAGCGGCAGAAGGCGCGTTTAATCTAATTAATCAAGCCCCCGGAAGTGAGCGATCGTCGGTCTTCCCTGCCTGGACTGTAGAGCCCCTGGCTGAGGTGGCTCAAATGTTTGGCATTGCCGGCGACAGGGAGCAGGCGATGGAGATGCTGTCAGGATTGAAAACAGCCAGCAGCACGATTACAGAGCCCATTCCACGACTTTGGGGAATGAACGCGATCATTAAAGCTTATGGAACCCTGGGGGCAGAATCCCAGATGAAGGAAACCGCAGAAGCCGCCTTAACCCTGGTTCAAAGCCTCGAACCGGCTCAGCGGGACTGGCTGATAGGACTTATTGCAGTCGCAGCCGCATCCTCGGAACCGTCTTATGCCCTTCAGACGATCCAAAATCAGCCCCAGCAAGCAGTATATATCCCAACACTGGCCCAAATAGCCGCCAATTATTATGCCAAAGGCCAAGATAGCCAGGCGCAAGCCGTTGTTGCTCAGCTTCAGCAGATTACTGAAATGATTCCGGATGATAGCCAGCGAGAGCAAGCCTTAAATGATGCTATTCGTTACTACTTCGTCCTTCCAGGAAACCAGGATCCATCGATTGCCCAATTATTGCAAGCAGGGCAAATCAATGCCGACATTCAGTCTGCCAACTTAAGAGCGTACAACTGGTTTCTAATTGCGCAAGCCTATACACGTCAGGGAGAAACGAACCGCGCAAATCAGGCTATTCAGTTTTCGTTAGATACCGTGAAAACGATGGGCGATCGCTTTGCGCAACGTGAGCTCCTCTGGCAAATGGTTGAGCAAGCCTTAAGTACGGAAGATCGGGAGCTGGCAGAACAACTTGCAATGGGTTTTGAAGAAGAAGCTTACCGGGCGATCGCCCTACAGCGGCTGACTCCCTAATAGGTTGCCCAGGTTTTGTTGAGGGGTTGTAACCCCTCAACAAAACCTAAAGATTAGTTTCTATAGATCTGAGAGGTACCTCAGATCTATCCTGACGGGCCACGAGAGCGCGTTCTAAAACTCGTTGAAAGGGTTGTTTTTCCCTACGCTTCGCGCACGAAAAGCAACTTCTAAAACAGGCTCTAGTACTCATTAACTGAATGAATGGGGTGGAATGTAAAGCACTCCACCCCATTCAACATAGGTTAATTTTCACTCTCTGAAAGCACGTCTAGAAGCGACGGCTTTCAGACCACCATCGCATTAGACAGCGAGTTGTTCGCGCTCAGCAACAAGAAGCGCTAAAAGCCGGTCATCACCTCGCGCCTGTGCAACCTCTATTCGATGCTGCACGTTGTTCAGCAGGTTTTGTTGGTGCACATTGGCTACGTTGGTTTGAGAGGGTGCAACCTTGGCAGCAGGTTGAACATTTGACCCTACCTGGTAAGCAACACCCCGGTACTTCAGCGTGTATGACAATGCTGGAGCAACCTGATGAGTCGGCTGATAACGAACACCGCGATAGATTAAGGGAACAGAAATAACAGTCGGGCTCGGCTGAGCAGGGCTGTAAGTGTAGTTTGTGCCACGATAAGTAAGCTTCGTCATGTCGCTTCTCCAATGTTATTCGCTTTGAGAAGCGCGTTCCTTCAGGCGCGATCGCCCTACTTCCGTCCCACTCATGGTGTAGTGAATTGAGGGGATGAACGATTTGTCTTCATAGTTCTAATTTACCTAAGGTAAGCGTGTTTAAGCTCACCCAGTCAGGTGAATATCAGTGCTTGCAAGGGTAGCGAAAACCGCTCTTTGCTACTACGGTAATCCTGCCAAACTCGATTTTGATGTTAGAAAGAAGATGTAGAAAACTTTATAGCGCTACGCGCGTTGATTAAGTACGGTGGTGTGGGGCACGAAGTGTCCTACACCACCGTTGCTGTATTTAACGCACTTGCACATTTATAGGACAGAACAAAATTTGAACGCCCTCTAAAACCCGAATTTTTCTGTTGCGGCGACTTCGCTACTGTAACGAAAAAACTGGGTTTTAGAGGTTCTGTCCTGTACTGAGATAGGAAGTCTATACGGATGCAATCCAAGTGCCATGGAAGCCGTAGGGAACTCGCTGTGGCATTAGAATACGAGCAACGGGTGCATCCGTCATGGCCTGAGTATTGATGATCACCAGTTCAGACGCGTTCTGAATTTCATCATGGACAAACGTCATTAACCAGCCATCATCTTCTGCGATCGCTCCAGGTCGTGGCACAAACACACCCTCCCCACCATACCGTCCTGCGCCAAACGCATGGGTTTGAGCACTATCGTCCTGGAAGTCAAACTTACGCAAACCGTCGAACTTTGGCACCTCTGTCGGTGCACTACTCCCCACATATCCGTAGCGCGTTTGTCGTCCCAAATACTGTTCGTTGATGCGGGGAAACTCACACGGGCGATCGTCCAGGGGTCCCTCCTGTACCGTTCCATGTTTCAGGTTGAACTGCCAGCGATACGGTAATGGGACATCAGCCTGAATTTGGCGATTATCTCCCTCATGAGAGCCTGGAGAGCCTCCACCTAAGACATCGGTGCTGCTCATACGACAGGCAATTAGAACGATGTCATCCCCTGCTTCATAGGCATTGAACGTATGAAAGATATAACAACTGGGTGCTTCAAACCATTGAATTGACTCGCTCTTTCCATGCCGGGGCAAAATCCCGAAACGGCTAGGGCGATCGCGCTCAAAGGCAAATGCAGGTTCTCCCCGCTGGAGTCGTTCCAATCGGAAGGTGAGGGGTAGGTCCATAAAAATGGTGTAGTGCTCTGTGATGGCAAAGTCATGCATCATCACCCCCACAGGCAAGTCGATAGGAATAGTGCGTACAAGTTCTCCCTCAGCAGAAACAATACTGTATTTAACGTAGGGAGGCTGAGCTAAAGAATAGCCAAAGAACATCATTTCCCCTGTAGAGGGGTCAACTTTGGGATGGGCGGTGACAGGAGAGGCTAGTTTGCCCTTAAAAGTGTCAGTACCCCGTGTATCCAAACTTGGCACCTCAATAGCATGAGGCTCACCGCCCTCCCAGAGGGCAAGAAGGCGATCGCCATGCCAGGTTAGAGCCGTATTGGCAACATTCTTGAAGCCTTGAGGTGATGGCTCTAGCAACCCTCCAAACAGGGCTCGCCCTGCCTGCTGCTCTTGCTGAAACCCTTGAGTTCGAATATATCGATTGCGGTAGCTAGCCTTACCATCGTGAATATGAACCCCATGCAACATTCCATCACCATCAAACCAGTGATAACGGCCCAATGGCGGAAATTGAGGGTTAGGACCATTGCGGACAAACATTCCATGCAACTCAGGTGGTATTTCACCCAGGACTGGAAGATTATCTACAGTCAGCTCTGTCCCAACAGGAGCAAAGTTATCGGAAAGATACGGGTTGAGGGTAGCAACCATGGGCTATACCATATAGGTGCTCCTCTCTTTTATCAAATTACATTGTCCTTGCACTGTCACTTAAGAAAGGCTTTG
This sequence comes from Leptolyngbya sp. PL-A3, assembly GCF_039962325.1. Taxonomy (NCBI): domain Bacteria; kingdom Bacillati; phylum Cyanobacteriota; class Cyanophyceae; order Leptolyngbyales; family Leptolyngbyaceae; genus Leptolyngbya; species Leptolyngbya sp. PL-A3. The sequence continues at coordinate 11,803 of NZ_JAMPLB010000054.1, read as the reverse complement.
CAAAAGACATGCCGATCAACCTGAGCTAAAACAGAATTCATGCCCCTAAGGATCCTTACAAAATTAAAACCCATCATTTTTTTGTACAGGGCTTTGCGCTTGAATCAGCCACGGTTGTTTTTGTGAGGGCCTGTAATGTTCCGTTTTAGGGATTACGAAACTTATTTAGAACAGTTTGAGCCGAATATATGGGTGCTTTGTCCTCGTTGCGATCGCCCTGTGCTCTCGCGATGTCTGGATGAAAAGCTGACCTGGCGAATCGCGTGCCCTCATTGTAGCTATACGCAAACCGCATCAAGAGTAGGCAAGCATCGGAAGCCAATGCCCTGGTGGAAAGGTACCTGGTGGCAACAGTATCGTAAGTACAATGGTGCCGTTGATCCGCTATTCGGGCTTCCCCTCTGGTTGCAGGTTCCCTGTTGTGGAGAGGTGCTGTGGGCTTACAACGAAGCCCATCTAGATTTTTTAGAAATGTATATCAGTGCCACAATTCGAGAACGGCAAGGAGGTAAAGGGAACCATCATGGTATCGCAGTTCGTTTACCGCGATGGATGAAGCTTGCACAGCATCGGACCTCACTGCTCAAAGGGATTCAGAAGTTACGCAATAAGGTGAACACGGGGTCATTATCATGATCCTCAACTTCCCATCGATGAACGTTCATACGCACGCTTGTTGCAGGCGATCGCCAGCCCCACCCATGCTGGCATTGAAGGCAGTACTTGGGCACAGGTATGGGCGGTTCATTGGAACTACGGCTCTGTAGTATCAGAAGGGCAATGAACAAACGTGAGAATAGCTTTCACTAAAGCTTCTGAATTAACAGGCTTAGAAATATGTTGTTGAAACCCAGCTTCCAATGCTTGTTGTTGGTCAGACTCCCCTGCATAGGCCGTGATCGCGATCGCTGGAACAAGCCCCCCTTGCTCCGGTGGCAAGCTTCTTATCTTCTGGAGCAGCATATATCCATCCATATTAGGCATACCGATGTCGCTTAACAGCACATCCGGTTTAGATTGTGTAAATGCTGATAACCCTTCAAATGCCGTCGAAGCAACGATCACACTGGCTCCTGCCTGCTCCAACGCAAACGCTAAATATTCTCGTGAATCCGCTTCATCATCAACGATTAATACTTGTATCCCACTCAAGCTTAATAATGGTGCGGTTGTGGAGTATTCTGAGCTGATAGAACTGGAGATGGGGATCGATGGCAGTTTGACAGTGAAAGTAGAGCCTAAACCTTCTCCTGGGCTTTCCACTTGAACCGTACCACCATGAAGTTCCACTAAATGACGCACAATTGCCAGACCCAGGCCTAAACCACCAAACTGACGCGTTGTTGCTCCATCTTCCTGCCGGAAATGATCAAATACATGAGGAAGAAATTCAGGGCGAATTCCTTTTCCCGTATCCGTAACCATAACTTGAACATATTCAGTAATAGGTAATGAACAGTCCAATAACAATAGTGATCCATTGGGTTGGGTTTCATTTCCTCTGTCATCGACGACTCGCTGGAGGTGTACTTTTACTTGTCCTCCAGGAGGCGTAAATTTCACGGCATTCGAGAGCAAATTCCATACGATCTGCTGCAATCGCCCTGCATCCCCATGAACTTGTCGGACGTCTGGTTCAAAGTAGGTTTCAATTTGAATCGCTTTTGCTTCAGCAGCCAAGCGTACGGTCCCAATAGCAGCCGAAATCACCACTGCCAAACTGACAGGGGCTGCATTCAGTGCCAGCTTGCCTTGCATAATACGAGAAATGTCTAATAGATCTTCAATTAACTGGGCTTGAAGTTGTGCATTACGTTCGATGGTGATGATCGCTTCACGAGCTTTAGCCTCATTTAATCTGCCACTCCGCAGTAACTTTGCCCACCCTAAAATTGGATTGAGAGGCGATCGCAACTCATGAGACAGCACCGCCAAAAACTCATCTTTGATGCGGTTTGCCTGTTCGGCAGCCTGTCGTGCAGCTTGTTCGTGTTGCAATAGCTGTTCTCGTTCAACTTCAACTTGTTTTTGATCGCTAATATCCGTACAGGTGCCAAACCAGCGAATAACATGGCCTTGCTCATCAAGCATCGGGAGGGCTCGGGTTAGATGCCAATGGTAGCTACCATCTGCTCGTCTCAGACGATGTTCGATGTTGTAGCTGGTTCCCGTGTCGATGGCATGATTCCATACCTCAATATTGCGGGTGCGATCGTCAGGATGGATCACATCCTGCCATCCTGATCCCTGAGTTTGTTCCAGGGTCGAGCCGGTGTACTCGAACCAACGCGGGCTGTAATAATCAATCCAACCCTGAGCATCGGCTGTCCAAACTATTTGCGGGATTGCTTCGGCTAAAAAGCGAAAGCGTTGTTGACTGGCTGCCTGACGCGATCGCCCCAACTCTAAACTGGTTGCAACACGGGCCAGTAACTCTCGGGCACTAAAAGGCTTGACCAGGTAATCATCGGCTCCCGCTTCCAATCCCTCGATCGCGGCTTCTTCACCCGCCCGCGCAGAGAGTAGCAGAATCGGAATTTCACGGGTTCGCGGATCGGCCCGGAGTTGGCGGAGCAACTCAAAACCGTCGAGCCTGGGCATCATGACATCTGTCAGGACTAAATCAGGCAGTTGGAGACGAATCGCTTCTAGCGCTGCCTGACCGTCAGCAACCGCCTCTACAGCATAATGTTCGCTCAAGAGCCGTTGCAGATAGTGACGCATATCGGCATTGTCGTCAGCCAGCAGAATCCGCGTGAAAGCGTGGGGAGATAAAACGGCCTCTTTAGCTGGAGGAGCTCTGTCCTCTACAACCCACCCCAAAGCTTCTTCGACATAGGCTGTGGAGTTTAGAGCGGTCGAAGCTTGAGTACGAGCCGCCTGGATTTGTTCCGATGGTAGGTGAGCATATCCCATCAGTAGCCGCACAACAAATGTACTTCCTTTCCCGACCACGCTGCTCACCGTTACCGTACCCTTATGCAACCTAACCAACTCCTGCACAAGGGACAATCCAATACCTGAACCTTCGTAGGAGCGTCCTGGTGCCCCGGCTACTCGATGAAAGCGTTCAAACAGATGGGGTAACTCATGAGCTGGAATGCCTGTTCCTGTATCTTGAACGACCAGTTCAACCGAAGCATCCACAGGGCGCAGTGAAACAGAAATTTGCCCCTCGAAGGTAAATTTGAAGGCATTGGAAAGCAGGTTGAGCACAATCTTCTCCCACATTTGCCGGTCAACATACACCGGTTCAGGCAGGGGTGGACAGTCAACAACGAGTTGCAACCCGACTTTTTCAATGGCTGAACGAAATACGCCAGCCAAATCTATCGTGAGGCTGGCTAGATCCGTCGGTTCATAAACAGCTTGAATTCGGCCCGCTTCAATGCGAGAGAAGTCGAGTAGGGTGTTGACTAACTTTAATAAACGATGACTATTACGATGCGCTACGGCAATTTGTTCTCGTTCTGGAGTGGGTAAATTGCCATTTTGAAGCACATCCTCCAGAGGATTCAGCATGAGAGTCAGCGGCGTGCGGAATTCATGGCTGACATTAGAAAAGAAAGCTGTTTTTGCCCGATCGATTTCTGCCAGCATCTCAGCCCGGCGGCGTTCTTCCTCATACGCCTGAGCATTGCGGAGGGGCACGGAAACTTGCCCAGCTAGAAGTTCATAGAATGACTGATACCCTTCATCAAGAGCTCGATTCGGGCTGATACCGCAAATTAGTACCCCCAACGGAGCGGCTACGTTAGAGGATGGAATCGGTAGGGCGATCGCTTGATGTACGCTTTCACCCCAGGGGCCACCGGGAATGGCAATGTCCCGATCCAGATCTGTTGCAATCACCGTTTGACCAGCCATAACGTTGGCTAAAGACCATCGATCCGTTGATTCTGCAAGCAAGACATGGGTTGGTGCCAGTTTGGGATGAGTACCTATCCGAACACTGCCGCCCAATTGCAGGGTCTGGCCATCTGGATCGCGCAGGTAGATGAGGGCAAAGGGTACATCGAGAGGATATTCAGCGATCGCCGCTAAAATATCGTGACAGGTCGCCTCCACACTACGGGTCTCACCGGCCCGTGCGGCCAAGTCCCGTTGTAAACGTAAGCGCCGCTCTCCCAACACCTGCTGGGTTACTTCGCTACAGACACAGAGCATGCCGCGAATCACCCCTGCGTCATCTTCAACCGCACTGTAGGACAGGCTGAAGTGCGCTTCCTCGTTGTAGCCAGAGCGGTTCACCGCTAGCATCTGGTCTTCAACCCAGTTGGGAATTCCAGTCGTCATCACTTCAGTGATCATGGGTCCAATGACATCCCAGGATTCAGCCTGGGTGTCCCGGATGGATCGCCCCAGGGCATAAGGGTGTTTGGTTCCAATTAAATTGATATAAGCGTCGTTGTAAATCTGAATGAGTTCTTGCTCCCAGAGCAGAATCATGGGGTAGCGCGAACCTAACAATGTGCGAACGGTTGACTTCAAACTTTGTGACCAGGATTCGACAGAACCTGCTGGAGTCTCTGCCCAATCCAAGGCCTGCATACGTGCCCCCATTTCCCCAAATCTGGAAAAGGGACTTGTTCTTTGTCCATCCATTCGCAATCCTCCCTCTCCTCTATGTTAAGCATCGACTAACGGTTCTAGGAAGAGGAGCTGGGTTATAGAAGCTGAACTGACCTGCATCTGGGAGCCAAATCTACAATTAGATTGATGTATCGATCTATCTTTCGTTAGTTGACAATAGGAGAAAATGCTATAGCACCGTTTTGGAGCGACACAGCATTTTGGGTTTTATCTCTAATTGGGTTGAACTACTGAGTGTATTTGATGCCGTTATAACAGGTAAGATTAAACGCCGATCATAAAAAGTGGTGGGGCGCTTTGCGCCGCACCACTTTTTATGATCGGCGTTTAACCCGCTATGATATTAGCCACCTCGACTATTGAAATTGGCATCCCTAACAAATGTTCCGTCAGTTGCAATGACGCGATAGTTATACTCACGAGGAGCAACGCTCCAAAATGGTAATTGCCTTGCATCATTACCGGGTGGAACATTGATTTCAAAATACCCCCCCTCAGGAACCCAGGCGATCCAGAATCCATTGGCAGCCTGGTTGTAACCAACAGCATTCCAGAAGCGCAGACGCACACTACTTTCTTCCGCTGCTGAAATTGGACGCTGCACCAGCCGCCAGGAGGGAGTTCCAGCATTTCTCAGAGCAACTGGATTCAGGTTAGTTGGGAGGTTGCGCCCAATACTATTGTAATACCAGCTATAACGGGCCCGTTCCGTTAGCATGGTCATGCGAGTACAGCCATCATAAACGGCTGAAACTAAACGGCCATCTCTCGCATAGACAGAATAGGGAAGAGCACCGATAGTACCTTGCTCAATGCCTGCTTGTTGTTCTTGAGGAGTGATAATTTGCTGCCAATTCGGGTTGAGCAGTAAATCGAGCACTTGTTGTTTTTGAGCACCATTGAGCCGGTCGAAATCGGCAGTGAGGGTAATGCGATCGCCCGAGATCTCAGCATAAGGGCGGCTTTGACCCCAAGGATAATCAGTACGCTGCTGCAATTGCTGCCAGTGCCGCTGCATAGGAGACTGCCAAAACTCAACACGACCAACAGAATCATTGCAGTTAGCCCATGCAGGAGGAGCTGCAATCATTAAATTTGTGGTAAGAGCGATCGCACCAAGCCAAAACAAACCTTTGAATTTCAACATATCCTCAACCTAAAAAGCAAACCGACCAACGATTGGAAAGACGATGTAGTAACCTACCACATCAAAATAGTGCTACCCATTAACTGACTGTAATTCCCCACGGATTGATTCCAAGGATGTACCACAACATTTTTCGTCTATTCGAGTTCGAAGGGCGATCGCCCTTAACGCCTATCGAGGAACGTTACAACTCTATTGAAAAAACTAAGCTTTAAACTATTAAAGAACTTTATGTACGTTATCAATGCAATCGCCCCTGGCCACTAGTGACATTGAAACTCAAGCCAAAATTATTGGCAGTTTTATCATACTCATCTGGGTGTTGGAGATTGTAGACCAATTGTTGCTGCAGCACCGTTTAAACCGTTTAGGCATTTTGCCCCGTACTCAGGTCGGGCTGCGAGGCATTTTGTTTGCACCACTACTGCACGGTACCTGGAAGCATTTGATAGCAAACACGCTACCGTTTGCCGTTCTAAGCTGGTTTACCCTACTGCGTGGTGTTACAGAATTTACAATCGTGACAGCCGTTATCTGGTTTGTCAGTGGTGCAGGTGTTTGGCTCTTCGCGCCATCTAATACACTTCACATTGGTGCTAGCGGAATAATTTTTGGCTATTTTGGCTTTCTCCTGTCCCGCAGCTACTTCGAACAGGACTTCCCATCCGCCGCCGTTTCGGTTGTGGTTGCGTTGCTCTACGGTCCCCTCATCTGGGGCATTTTGCCCTCGCGAAGACGCGGCATCTCTTGGCAGGGACATTTGTTCGGCTTTGTCGCTGGTATCCTCACAGCACGTTATTTACCGGAGTTGAGGCAATGGTTTGAACAAAACTTACTGTGACGAATGGCAACCTAAGTTGCAAAATTGCAAAGGAAAAACTAATTTCGAGTTTTAACCTTGATTTCACAACGAGTCTAATCCTCAGAAGCTGCCCATATTGGGGAAGGAGCACACATTACGCAGCCCTTCCCCAATATGGGCAGCTTCTGGAGCAACGGTATTAACCTCTAGAAAAGAAGTATTTCTCTTATTGCAATGTGCAAGTGTGTTAAGTACAGCAACGGTGGTGTGGGGCACCTCGTGCCCCACACCACCGTACTTAATCAGCGCGCCAGCGCTATATTTTGAAAGGGGGTTATCTTCTATAAAGAAGTAGCTATGAGCCGTCCTGTAATGCCTTCCTTCCTCTATAGGTTTTCCCTGACAGCTTTTATTCCATATGGACACTGCTATCCGTGGAAAGCAGAACTGGCTGAGCTTCATATCCTGTCTGATGGGTTGTTCGCACTCGCTTATTACTCCATTTCAGCAGCATTGTTTTACTTCGTCCGTAAACGGCAAGATTTACCGCTTTCCTGGATATTTTTGTTATTTGCAGCCTTCATTGCTGCCTGTGGAACGACTCACCTATTGGAGATCTGGGCTCTTTGGTATCCTCCTGGTTGGGTATTTGATGGACTTGAAGCGGTACTTGCTCTAATTTCTTTCGCAACGGCTGTCTTGTTAGTACCCCTCGTATCCAAAGCATTAGAACTGCCGAGTTCAGAGCAGTTACAAGCCGCTAATCAGGCCTTAGAGCAAGAAATTGCAGAACGGCAACAAGTCGAAGCGGCGTTACGTGAGAGTGAAGAAAAATATCGCTTACTGTTTTCCAACGAGCTCGACGCTGTAAGCCTCTTCGATACGGAGACTGGGGAAATCTTAGATGTTAATGAAGCATTTGAAACGTTATATGGGTATAGCCGAGTTGAAGCCATGCAACTCAAAGTTGCAGACGTGAGCGCCGAACCGGCTCAATCCCAAGCTGCTATTCGTACAGCCAATTCAACAGGAAAAGCACGAATTTATTTACGATGGCATCGCAAGAAAAATGGCGTGATCTTTCCAGTCGAACTGTGTGTAGGCCGCTTCACCTGGAACAATCGACCCGTGATGTGTGCAGTAGCCAGAGACATTACAGAACGGCAACAGGCAGAAGCCGTATTAAGAGCAAGTGAAGAGCGCTTTCGTCTCCTACTTCAGGATCTACATGTCGGTGTTTTAGTGCAAGGAGCGGACGCTGAAATTCTGTTGAGTAATTCCAAGGCCCTGCAACTACTGGGATTAACTGAAGATCAACTCCTGGGTAAAACATCTTTTGATCCAAGTTGGAATGTCATTCACGAGGATGGCTCTCCATTTCCTGGAAATTTACATCCAGTTCCTCAAGCCATCACCACAGGTCAGCCTGTTCGCAATGTGGTAATGGGCGTTTACCATCCCCAAAATAAGAACCGCATGTGGCTGTTAGTCAGTGCTGAGCCTCAGCTCGATGAGGAGGGAAATATCAGACAGGTAATTTGTACTTTCAGTGATATTAGTGAACGTAAGGCTGCTGAGGAAAAGCTCAAAAAACAGCACGAACTCCTACAAACAATCATGGACCACGTGCCCATCATGGTTGACTTTATTGATTCACAGGGACAGGTTCAATGGGCCAACCGAGCATGGGAAAAAACGTTAGGGTGGACGGCTCAAGAGCTACAAGAACAAAACCTTTTAACAAAGCTCTATCCTGATCCCCTCCACTGCCAACGCGTTCTTGAGTTCATTCAAACTGCAACGGGCAAATGGCAAGATTTCAGGACTCAAACTCGAAACGGCACCATCATTAATACAACTTGGGCAAATGTACGACTATCGGATGGCAATACCATTGGTATCGGTCAGGATATTACAGAACGCAAATTGGCAGATGAAGCCCTAAAACTAGCGGATTTTTCTTTTGAACGCGCGGCGATCGCAGCCCTCTGGATCGGCAAAAATGCACAGATCCTACGGGTCAATCAGGGGGTATGCCAGATGTTAGGCTACTCTCGCGAAGAGTTGCAATCAATGCATGTGTATGATATCGATCCCAATTTTTCTTCAGAAATTTGGTCAGAGCATTGGAAGAGGCTGAAACATGAGAAAACCCTGACGTTGGTATCTCAGCATCGAGCGAAAGATAGCAGCATTATTCCCATTGAGGTCACAATCAATTACCTTGACTTTAATGGGGAGGAATACAATTTTGCCTTTGTAAAAGATATTACTGAGCGCCTAGAGACAGAAGCTGCCTTACGACAACAGCGGGAACGAGAGCAGTTGTTGGTAAGCGTTACTGAACATATTCGTCAATCATTGCAGTTGGAGGAAATTTTAGATACAGCAGTGGCAGAAGTCCGGCAACTTCTACAAAGCGATCGCGTCGTTATTTACCGCTTTAATCCTGGTGTGAGTGGCACCATTGTCGCTGAATCCGTTCATTCACCTGATTTATCAATTTTGCATCAGCAGATTTATGATCCATGTTTTGAAAGCGGATGGCAACAACCATATCAGCAGGGACGTATTAGTGCTATTGAAAATGTAGAGAGCAGTGATGTTGAGCCCTGTTACCAGCAACTTCTAGCCAGTCTTCAAGTACAAGCGAATCTCGTTGTTCCTATTCTGCATGAAACTACCCTCTGGGGGCTGTTGGTGGTACACCATTGCTTAGCTCCACATTCCTGGCAAACCTGGGAAATTGACTCGCTGCAACAGTTAGCTGCTCAACTTGCAATCGCCATCCAACAATCTGAACTATACCAACAGGTCCAACAATTTAACGCCCGCTTAGAACAACAGGTGGAAGAACGAACTGAGCAATTAAAGCGATCGCTCGATTTTGAGGCACTCCTAAAACGGATTACAGACAAAGTTCGGGATTCTCTGGAGGAAGCCCAGATTTTGCAAACGGCAGTCCAAGAACTTGCACTAGGGTTGCGAGCCTATAGCTGCGACGCAGGTCTATACGATTTAGGGCAGAATACCTCAACTATCCACTACGAAACCGTGCGTTGCGAGGTGCCGCCTGCAAAGGGCGCCATCATTGCTCTAAGTAATAGACCTGAAACTTACGATCCCTTATTGCAAGGGCTCACGCTGCAATTTTCCTGGATGCCTGAACACCCCAATCCTATCCGTCCAGTTGCTAAACGGTTGACCACTCTCGCTTGCCCCATCATCAATGATCACTCGGTGATCGGGGATTTATGGCTCTACAAAGCTGGCGAACAATGCTTCGAAGAACTGGAAATTCGCTTGGTACAACAGGTGGCTAACCAGTGTGCGATCGCTGTTCGGCAGGCTCGACTCTATCAAGCAGCACAGTTACAAGTCGAGGAATTAGGGCGGCTCAACCAATTGAAAGACGATTTTCTGAGTACAGTTTCTCACGAGCTCAGAACCCCCATCTCTAATATCAAGATGGCAACCCATATGTTGGAGTTCATCCTCAAGCCCCTTGGGCTCCTTGATCCTGAATCCGGTTCAGCCAGCCGTTATTTCGAGGTTCTTCAGCATGAATGCCAACAGGAGATTACGTTAATCAATGACCTTCTAGATCTCTCTCGGCTTTCAGCTAAGACAGAACCACTGATGCTCGCAGAGGTTGAACTAGAGCTTTGGATTCCTCTTCTTCTCGATCCGTTTGAAGCACAGGCCCGAAGTCAACAACAGCATCTGTCTGTTCAGATCCCAACTCAACTTCCCACATTAATGACCGATCTGGGTTGCTTGGAACAAATTTTGGCGGAACTCCTTACTAATGCCTGTAAATACACCCCTAGTGGTGAAACGATAACAATTTCAGCGATCGCAGAAGCAGACGGCTTAGAGATACGCGTGAGTAACTCGGGTACCGAAATCCCCACCAACGAGTTAGTGCACGTCTTTGAAAAATTTTACCGCGTTCCGAACAACGATCCCTGGAAGCATGGCGGTACTGGCCTGGGCTTAGCTCTTGTACAACGGCGAGTAGAGTTGTTGCAAGGAAGCATTACTGTAACCAGCAAACAAGGTTTGACAACGTTTACGCTATTGCTACCCTGGAGCATTCAAATACAAGACAACCGTCATGTCAGTTAAGGAGATTTCCAGTAATAAAATTACCCCCAGAATGTTGGTGCTTTGCCCGCTTCGCGGGCAAAGCACCAACATTCTGGGTAAATTCTTATGCAGAAACCTCCTAAGAAAGCACTATTGGTTCATTTGCTTTGAATATGGCATTAATAATGGGTTATCCAAGCAGGTTATCGAAGCTATGGTTGCCTGGCACTGACTTCAGTTCTGGATACCTATGGTGTGGGCAAGATGCCCACACCCACCCTGCAAGAGTTATAGACAACTCTGACCAATAGCGAGGTTCATGCCAAATGTCTCACTAGTACGCTGAAGCGGAAATCCATCACCTATGTTTTGTGTGGGGTGCTTCGCACCCCACACAAAACATAGGTTGTGAACTTAGGCCGCAGCCTACTAGTTGGGCCTGCAGCTTGGCGTTCCTCTCAATTGTCGCCCAGGCGTTTTCTCGCTTACCTTTCCCAATACTGAGTTGCCAAAAAATTCATGACCTCATCCAGGGTTTGAAAGACTCCCACTGGCTGCTCAGCATTCTGACGACCAAGGACGTACCCACGACCATTACTTGCTTCTGCAAGCAAGCTGTACCCAGCACTGGAAGCAGTTTCTAATACTTCTTCAAGAGTAGTCATTTGAGTGTCTTTAAGTGAAATCCTAATAATTAGAATCAAAACGCTCGTAGCCTCTCTTTTAAACTCCCTTGGGAAAGAGTTTTTACAGCTAGCCTTACTCCTCCCGGTATCCACACCCATTCCAGACTTACAGCATCTGACCGGGTAGCGGGATAAGAGATAGATGTGGTTCATCCTACACCTATCTCTCATCCCTATCCAATCAAATGCTGTAGATCATTTTTAAGGCTTCATACGGCAGTTTCTGAATGAATATTCGTCATATACTGTAGCTCAGCGCTAGCGCGGTTACGTGCTCCTAACCGTTCCAAATCCAGTTGTTGGTGTTCGTTGAGTAATCCCTCCTCTTCTAACAAGTGAAAGATTGTTTCAGTAAGATAGGTTTCTATATTGAGAGCTATGTTTATTTGTGGTGTATGAGTAAAGGAGAAGAAACGGCGTATCCTGCTGGATAAGGAAAAAGACCAGACGAGGATACACCATGAATAACGACAATCTTATTGCATT
>NZ_JAMPLB010000053.1:0-47722 GCF_039962325.1 Leptolyngbya sp. PL-A3 | reverse complement strand
TGGCTCAAACGTGGGTGTTAAACGTTCAGCTTTTAGAATAGAAGCCTGAAAGCCAGTGATAACAGGGATGATAGAAAATATTAAGAAGCTCTCAAATGACCTTTAGAGGGCTGGACGATCGCCCTGAATGGGCAAATGCTCAGCGTTTTGCGCCGGAAACGTTGATTTTCACACACTCTATTGGCTGTACGGTTTCTCATTTAGCGAACCACCAGGAACTTTACGCGGCCTTGGTGACACGAGGGTATCAATATGATTTAGATGCGTTGCAAGTTCTGGCTAAACGAGAACTGCCCTGTCGCTACATTGGAATGATTGGTAGCCAGAAACGAGTTCGCCAGGTCTTGCAGTCTGCTGAAAAATTAGGTGTTCCCAAATCAAATTTACAAACAATTTATGCTCCCATTGGGCTGAGTCTTGGGGCACTCACTCCCGAAGAGATTGCTGTGAGTATTGGAGCAGAACTCATTATGGTGCGTCGCCAGGGTTCAGGCAATCTCTCTTCACATCATTAATTTTGCCTGTTGCTGGGAGGTATGAAATGGGATGTGAAACCGCAGTTCCACATCCCATTTCATACCTCCCAGCAACACCCAACTCTGGGCCGAGTCTCCATTTTTGCAGGCACCTCCACGCAAGCAACGAGTAGAACCCTGTCGATACAGACGTGAAGAATTTATAAGAAAACCAGGAAAAGCTCCCTTTTCTTAATGCGTATGTAAAAATCTTAAGAAAATCTAAAGAGAACGTGCCTGGCTCATTTGCAGGTTTCTAAGAAAGTGGGCGCAGCTCTCTCTCATGGTGGCTTCTTATTGTGCCGTCTGCTTAGCTTTCTCTTTTCTCGCAGATTGTCTATATGACCTGATAGGCCCAGATGTAGGACGTTCTTATGAATGCTAGCCATCCTGAAGATATTCGTGGTCATTACTTGAGGCAAAGTAAACTTTCTACAGGTTTAGATTCGGAGTTCAACGGGTCGTTCTTACAAAACATTTGGGACTCGGTCGCAGCCTCCATCTTCGTAGTGGATGTTTTGAAGAATGGTGACTTTCGTTATGCTGCCCTGAACCCCAGTTATGAACGCCTGGTCGGAATGCGCTCTCAAGATGTGCAAGGAAAATCGCCAGAACAGGTACTGCCTGCTTCAGAGGCGGCCGCGCAACGACAGCATTACAGGAATTGTGTGCGCTTTGGTCAAACAGTTTCCTATGAAGAACGCTTTTCCTTTAAGGGAATTCCCAGTTGGTGGATTACAACGTTAACTCCGGTACGAGGTGCAAATTCTAAGATTCATCGTCTGATTGGCACCAGTATTGAAATTACGGAACGAAAGCAGGCGGAGGAAACCCTACGGCTTCAGGCTGAACGTGAGCGGTTAGTGAGCGCGATCGCTCACCGAATTCGTGAATCTCTTGATCTCAACACAATTTTGAACCGGGCTGTCACTGAAGTTCGGCAGTTTCTTCAGACTGATCGTGTCCTGATCTATCGATTTGAGGATGACGGTAGCGGTGTGGTGATGGTGGAATCTGTCGGCACCCCGTGGCGCTCAGTTTTAGGAAATCAACTCAAAGATCCATGCTTTGCCGAGAAGCATTTTGAACGCTACCGCCAGGGCTATATTCAGGTTATCGAAGACATTTATGCTATGGGGTTGCATCCCTGCTACATTGAGCTGCTCGCTGCCTTTCAGGTTAGAGCAAATCTTGTAGTTCCAGTTGTTACAGAGCAGACCTTGTGGGGTTTATTAGTGGTTCAGCATTGCCAGGGAGAACGGCAATGGCAACAGATAGACATTGACTTGCTCAAGCAACTGGCTCTGCAAATTGGGATTGCTGTGCAACAGGCAGAACTGCATCATCAAGTTCAATGTCTCAATGTTCATCTAGAAAAGCAGGTGCAGCAACGTACCATTGCTCTACAACAGGCACTAACCTTTGAAACTATTGTTCGACAAATTACAGAGCGAATTCGAGACAGTTTAGATGAGCAGCAAATTCTTCAGACAGTAACCCAGGAACTGGGGCAGGTTCTGCAGTTAAATCGCTGCAAAATTGAGCTTTACGATCGCCACTACAGCACGGCAATAGTTGCCTACGAGTACACAACTCATCTGCCAGATTGCCAGGGGAAAAACAGGCGAATTGATGACTTTTTGGATATCTACCAACCGTTATTAGAAAAAAAGACCCTGCAATTTACCGAACGGGTGCCTGCTCTAAATCTTCCACTGGGGATAGTAACCCGCTTAGCCTGCCCTATTTTTGTGTACGGGTCAAACCCTGAGGAGATTGATCAGGAGGTGCTAGGTAACCTCTGGTTATTTAGACCCCGGGGGGAAGTTTTTTATGACATTGAGATTCAATTGGCGCAACAGATCGCGAATCAGTGTGCGATCGCCATTCGTCAGGTACGGCTTTATCAGTCATCGCAACTCCAGGTTACCGAGCTAGAAAAACTAAACCGCCTTAAGGATGAATTTTTAAAGACTCTCTCCCATGAGCTACGAACTCCAATTACCAGTATTAGTCTTGCAGCTCAAACGCTAGAAACAATTCTGGAACAGGCAGGTGTGTTCAATCGGGAGGATTCTACAGTCAAAAACCTCTTTGAGATGCTGCATCAGGGATGTCAGCGTGAAACAAAAATGATTGCGGATTTACTAACATTGTCCCATCTGGATGCAGAGACGGCACCACCCAGCATCGAGGTTGTTGATTTACACGGCTGGCTACCTACGGTTGCCCAGAAGTTTGAAAAACAAATTTCACAGCAGAATCAACAGTTATATATTATTCTTGATTCTGAGCTGCCGCCTTTATTAACGGACACCTCGGATGTCGAACGCATTGTTGTTGAACTGCTAACGAACGCCTGTAAATATACACCCAGAAATGAATTAATTAGTGTTACGGCTTACACCAATGAGGATACCGTTCAAATTAGTGTCAGCAATACCGGAATTGAAATTGAAACTACCGAAATAAACCAAATTTTCAATGCTTTTTACCGTATTCCAAATCATGACCCCTGGCAATATAGTGGGGCTGGGTTGGGGTTAGCATTGGTGAAAAAACTGGTAGAGCGCTTGGGAGCATCTGTAGAAGTAGAAAGTGCTTCAAACCAGACAACATTCACAGTAAAGTTTCCCTACAATGTAGCAACAGAAAAACTTGAAAATTCCACGCATTGCAGACGAGTGATTACGTTAGGATGCCACTCCACCTCACCCGCGCTGTAATATCACCTCAGTTCGGGATAGGCTGAAGTGCTCATTTTGGCATGCGCGAAGCGCACGCCAAAATGAGCGTTTTCAAGTGCCGCGCAACGCACGGCACTTGAAAACGTCCTTAACCCGAACTCAGGTTAATATCAATTCATGTCAATTTCGTATAGTCATAGAAAGAGTTGGTGTGGCGCTTAGCGCCACACCAACTCTTTCTATGACTATACAACTAGAGGTCATATCAATATTCAGATTGAATCAACTTTGTTCGCTTCGGTAGACAGATGGTAAATTGTGTTCCTTTTCCTTCCTGACTCTGGAACGTGATTTCACCATTGTGCAGATCTACACAAGCTTTGACAATTGCCAACCCCAAACCTGTCCCAGGAATCATGCCGACATTACTCCCCCGGTTAAACGCCTGAAGTACCTGATCGTGGTTCTCCATCGGAATGCCAATTCCTTGATCCTTCACTTCAATCCAGATATGGGTATCGTTACCCGTTAAATGCACCTCAACCTCACGACCATCAGGTGAGTATTTGATCGCATTTGATAACAGATTAACCAATATCAACCGTAGAAGTTTATGATCCCCAAAAAAACCTCTGGTATTGCCGGTAATTCTGAAGCTCAACGGGTAATGCTCACCATTTGTCTGTCGCTGATCGTCAATCACATCTGAAATGAATTGCAGCAGCTCAAAGGGTTGGGGGGCGAAGTTTACCTTGCCCGACTCAAAGGTTTCGAGCACGAGGAGGTCATCAACCAATTGGGTCATCTGTCTGGCTTTCGTCTCAATCATTTGGAGGAACTGCTGCTGCTTGGCTTCAGGCAGCTTACTGCGATGCAACTTAAGCGTTGAAGCAGCCGTTAGAATCACCGATAAGGGCGATCGATATTCATGGGAGACGGTCGCGACCAATTGGGATTTCAATGCACTGAGTTGCTTCTCTGCTTCTAAGGCTTGCAACACTTGAGCCAGTTGCTCAGATTGTTGCAAGGCGATCGCTAGTTGATTGGCCAGCTCCCCTAAAAAATCAGCCTCATCATTTTGCCATTGCCGTGCTGACGTCTGCGCCACCAACAAGCCCCAAACCGTCGATAAGGAGTCGGAAACATGGGCTGGCAGCAGGATAGGAGCGATTAAATAGGGCCCTTCGTGTTCTTCTAACCGCAAAACTGTTGCGACACCTATTTCTGGTGCAGCAGTGGTCTGGGTCGCCTTCCCATCAAGCAAATAGGCATCTGTCAAAAAAGAGGATAATGCTTCGATTGGATCGGGGGCCTGGTCGCTCCTTGGACGGGTTTCACACCGCTTGCTGAGTATTTGTGGACTCGTTCCATACGCTGACGTATTATCGGGGTTAGGGATAACCCGATAGATGACGACGCGATCGCACTCCAATACCTGCTGCACCTCTGTTACAGCCGTATGAAGAATTTCTTCTAGATCGAGCGATCGGTGGAGATGTAGTGCTACCTCTGCCGTTAGTTGACGCGGCTTTGATGTTTGACTGAATTGATTGCGTTGCCGGGATTGCTGAACCGCATTGCGAACCGTAACCTGTAGAACGTTGGGTTCTAAATCTTGTTTGATCAGATAATCTTGAGCGCCCCGTTTCATAGCCTGTACGGCTACCCGTTCATCGCCCTGCCCCGTCACCATAATGACAGGAAGAGGGACCCCTGCCTGCTGATAGAGTTCATCTAAAAACTCAAGCCCTGTCATATCGGGCAATGAAAAGTCGAGTAAGATCGCATCGCAGTGCTGCTTCTGGCACAGGGCCAATCCTACCTCTGCCGAACCCGCCTCAATGAACTGGTAAGACTGCTCAGGATCTCCAGAAAGGTATTCTCGGTAAACCTCTCGATCTTCCTGGCAATCGTCTGTAATTAAAAGCGTCCAAATATTTGACATAGCAGGATACAAAAGGGAGGACTTTTATCTCAAAACTGCCACGTACCTAGAGCTTGTAACGGAAATCTAAAGGGTACAAATACGTGTAGCCCTTGCTTAGTTCCCATCGGCTCCTTCTAGCGGAGGAACGTTGGCCTGTAGCCAGTAATTTACAAATGCCTGAACAGTGCGTTCCAGTTCGTCCGAGTCTACAGGTTTAATCAAGTATCCGTTGGCTCCATTCTGATAGCAGAATTCAATATCTTTGGGATTGGAGGACGTTGTAAACACAACGATCGGAATTTCCCGAAGGCTTTCATCCTGCTTTAATTGCTCCAGCACCTCGCGTCCATCGGTACCTGGCAAATTTAGGTCCAGAAGAATTACCGAGGGCCGTTGGGCATTGTGTTGTAACCCTCCCTCCCCATCTTGATAAACGAAATCTAAAACCTTGTCCCCATTTGTACAACGGTAAATCGGATTTTTAACCTGCATCTGCTGCATTAGCAGTTCAAGTACCTCAAAATCCTCGTCACTATCTTCCGCAATCAACAAAGGGCTAATAGACGAATTTACCATTTTGTATTGCTAAACACGGATCTAATGTCGATATATTACAACATACTTCTATGTTTCACAAAAACCGAACAATATGGCTGGAATTTCATTAGGGGGTGAAAGCTTTCAAAGTTTGAGGCATACTCGGACTTTGAAAGCTTTCACCCCGTAATGGGTTCATATCATTGGAAAAAGTGTTGTGCTACCTGGAGAGTACAGAGATGTCTTTTCCAATGGATGATTACTGCAAAGTGAAATAGAACGTTGAGCCTTCACCATAGCTGGATTCTACCCAGATTTGTCCACCATGCCGCTCAATAATTTTTTTGGCGATCGTCAAACCTGCGCCAGTGCCACCGCCATATAAATTTTGCTCGTGTAGCCGTTTGAACAAGCGAAAAATGCTGTTGAAATGGCGTTCTCGAATCCCAATACCGTTATCGCGAACGTAGAACGTCGTGGAGTAATCAACTGGATAGCTTTGTGAGTGCATTGATGGTGCTTCTGTTGTCTGTCTAGATGTCCACTCATCTTTCCCATCTATATAACCGATTTCTATCCATGGCTCTGGCTTGTCGTTATATTTGATGGCATTACTAATCAGATTAGTCATGACCTCCTGAATGAGGACAGGATCACAGCTCGCTTTGGGGAGGGGACGTGGGATACGAATTGCTGCTCGAAGCTCAGGACGGCTAACGGGAAAATCTTCAAGCACTTGATGTAAGGATTGGTTGAGATCAACGGAATGAAGATGGAGTTCAGTTTGTCCAAGACGTGAGAATCTTAGCAGAGCATCGATTAGAGATTCCATTCGACGAGTTAGACGAACCAGGGTTTGTAGCCGAGATCTCCCGGTCTCATCCAATACATCAGAGTATCCCTTCAATAGCAGGTTAGAAAAGTTATGAATACCACGCAACGGTTCTTTGAGATCATGAGAAGCCGCATAGGCAAAAGAATCTAGCTCCTGAATAGTGCGC
This sequence comes from Leptolyngbya sp. PL-A3, assembly GCF_039962325.1. NCBI lineage: Bacteria > Bacillati > Cyanobacteriota > Cyanophyceae > Leptolyngbyales > Leptolyngbyaceae > Leptolyngbya > Leptolyngbya sp. PL-A3. The sequence goes on along the minus strand of NZ_JAMPLB010000053.1, from coordinate 41,055 downwards.
TCTAACTCCTGATTCATTCGAGTTAATTCATCCGCCTGCTTAAGCACAATCCCGACGATCGCACTCCTTAAATCTAAAGCATTCTCCAATTCAGAACTTTTCCAGGGCAAGGAGGTTGATTGCACAATCTGCTGCCACTGCTGAAAGGATTTACGAGGGCCAAGGGTCATGCTGCCATCGGTGGTCACATGGAGCGAGGAATGAGGATCGCCTGCCCAAGTGACTGTTTTCAACACTTCTGGGCGAAACCAAAGGATTGTGTAGCGGCGAACTTTAGAGATCTGCAACAGAAGCAACCCACTGGCACTATCTTTGAAGGCCTCTGCTTCAGGGTAAAGCTTGGGTAACGAATCTGTATAGAACAGTGGGGATTGCAGGGTGGGTAGCGCTTCTGCCCATTCTATAAGAATGCGAACTTCTTCTAAAGAAGGGGTTGTGCCAACTAGCGTAATTTCATTATCCAGGCAAATGGCAGCACCCTGGGCACCTACCAGATCTAACAGGCGAGGAGCTGGATGAACGAGGGCTTGTCTTAAGTCATCGACCTGGGAGATGGATTGAACAAACTCTGATTGCAGCGATCGCAGCTTTGTTAAATAACTGAGTTCTTCTGTGTTGACTTTGTTCGCTAATTCCGATGCAACTAACTGAGCCAATAATTCACAGCTTTCCCGAGCCTCATAGGAAATGGTTTTAGGTGTTTGGTGATGGCAGGAAATAAGCCCCCAAAGGGTTTCCCCTTGAGTGAGTGCGATGACAAAAAGAGCTGCTACCTCCATGTTGTGGTGATATTCCACACAGCAAGTATCCACGCTTCGTAAGAGAGATAAACTGAGGTCAATTGGCTGTTCTGTTGTTGGGTTTTTATTCGGAATTAGCTCAACCGATTGGGCCTTTAAGTGGGGGATATAGCGTACCATTCCCCGTCGGTATAATTCTCGAACAGGTTCTGGAATATCGGTTGCAGGGTAGTGGAGCCCTAGATAGGGGGAGAGATGGCCATGTTTGGCTTCTGCTACGACCTCCCCAGCCCCCTGAGCATCGAATTGGTAAACCATAACCCGATCAAACCCAGTGATATGTCGAACTTCTATGGCTGCAAGTTGCAGAAACTCCGTTAGATCGGGGATTTGTCGTAGTCGAGCGATCGCCCCTCTAACGTACGTGTATGGATGGAGAGAACGCGTTTCTGCTTGAACGCTTGCAGGTTCTAATTCTAAAATGATGCTGGTGTCAGAGCTCCGGTGCAGCATGCCATTGAAGACTTGCTGATGCCATGAAATGCACAGATTTAAATGGTTGAAGCCATTAAAATTGATGTGCTTCAGGCGTTTTATAGATTGTTGAATCAGGGCGATCGCTGCTTCATCCAATAACCTTGTTAGTGGCTGACCCAATAAATCTTGGGGTAAAACGCCGAAATATTCCTGTATGTTAGCGCTAACTTGCAGTACAACGAGCTCAGAATCGCTCAATACCAGTAAAACACCATGGGGCTGAATCGATCTTGCAAAGGGATCAGGTTCGACAGCTTCTCTGAGATGATGGCTGGATGTGTTGTTGGATTCTAACCCACTCATGGCGAGACGATGGAGAGCCCAGTCACGGGTCTAAACATCTAAACAAAAGCCAGAGGATGGTCATGAGAATTGCTCCATCAGGAACACTCCATGCCTGCCCTGGTGTTTGCTAGCAGATTTACTTACAGCTAGCAGCATATCAGGTCGCCTAGAAATGTATCGGTATTATTACGACTAATTAAAGTACCTCAAATAAATCTAAAGAAAATACTAAGGAGATTTCCAGCAATGAAATTATCCCCCAGGATGTTGGTGTTTTGCCCGCTTCGCGGGCAAAACACCAACATCCTGGGTAAATTCTTATGCAGAAACCTCCTTAGTCATTGCTTTGATTGTGCTTGTACGATAACCACATTTCAGATGAAAGCGATCGCTCTCTTCAGAATAATGTCGATCCCATCTATTTCGGAGGCACAAGCACAGATGAAATTACTGCCTGGCTTATTCTTTATATTGACTGGATTGTTGTCATGCTTCTGATAGTGCAAGCACGTCCATCCCGTGCACAGTTACCAGTTCCTCCTTTAAGTAGTTGGCAGATTGTTGATCTAACACAGTCCCTAAACCCTGATATTCCGCTCTGGCCCGGTGATCCGACCATTGAAATTCAACCCTGGGCTTCTTATCAAGAGGATGGCTACTTCATCAACCGTATTGCGATAGGTGAGCACAGCGGTACCCATTGGGGAACGCCAAACACTTTCATCGAAGGAGCAACCAGTGCGGAGCAAGTTTCTATTCAGAAATTGGTTGTCTCAGCCATTGTGATGGATATTCGTCAGCAGTCCGCCCAAGATCCAGACTATCGGCTTTCCCGTAGCGATATTGCCCATCGCGGGTGGTTCAGGAAGCCCAGCACGGGTGTTGGCATTGCTTCCCCCATGTAAGGTCAGTCATTTATGTTGTTGAAAGAGGACTCCATACTGTAAACAGCATCAATCTAATGGCTGGCTACACAGCCTAAATGCAATCTTACACATCCGTTGAAAAGGGCAAATATGACACTGCACGCTTCTATGGAATATCCACGGCTACCAATTCCGCCAGCCATCATGGTTTCGGAAGCGCAATCGTTCGCTCAATACACCATTCGAGAACGATTGCCAGCAATTATCAAACAGGCGATCGCCGACAACTCGTTTTCGCAATCTGCCCTCGCCAACCTCCAATCATTAGCCGCAGAACTGCCGAATGGAGCAATTCGGCCCATTCAAGCCGATGGAGGGCCTGATGTTGCTGCCTGGTCAACCTATGTAGAGCCATTCGAGGGTAATTCCTGGCTCAATACTCCCTTCTACTTTGCAGAAGCTTATTTTTATCGGCGTATTCTAGAAGCCATTTCCTATTTTCAAGCTCAACCCGGCCAAGCTATTGACCCCTTTGCGATACAAAAGCATGCGAGCCTCGCAACAGCAATGGCGGCGATCCGATCGATCGCGCCCACCACACAGCCTTCAACCTCACCGGCTAATCATGGCTGGCAACCCATCGATCTGATTCGCTTCCTATCTTTGGCACTCTGGGGTAATCGAGTTGATCTCAGTCTCTGGTCGGCCACTGAAACCAGTCGTGTGCGTACCGAAGTCGAGCAGGATGAGGCAAATATCCTGGTAAATCACAGCCACCTTATAACTGACTATCTAAGCCAGATACGCTCTGCACGGATGGACTTTGTTGTGGATAATGGAGGATTTGAATTAGCCTGCGATCTGCTTCTGGTGGACTTTCTGCTATCAACTCACATTGCTGAAACAGTTCATTTACATCTCAAACCTTATCCAATCTTTGTCTCCGATGCCATGATCGGAGACGTTCACCACACCTTAGCCGTGTTGGCAGCAGACCAGGATGAGGGAGTGCGATCGCTGGCTGCTCGTCTACAGGGTTTTATCAGGAGCGATCGCCTCTCCTTACAGGATCACTTCTTTTGGGTTGCCCCTCTGCCCTTTTGGGAAATGCCATCTGGACTTAAGCAAGAGTTGGCTCAGTCTAACCTGGTATTTGTGAAAGGAGATGCAAATTATCGAAGGTTATTGGGAGATTGTCACTGGGCGTTAACAACACCGTTTGAAGAGGTTGTTAATTACTTTCCGGCTCCCCTGGCTGCCTTGCGAACCATAAAATCTGAGGCGATGACAGGATTACGCTCAGAACAGGCTGAACAGTTAACCCGTGATGATCCCACATGGCTTATTAATGGCCAGTGGGGTATTATTCATTTCGTCAATAAAGCTAAGACTGTATTTTAAGAATTTGGATGATTAAATGCATACTGAATATCATTGGTGGATTTTTGCATTGCTATCTGCAATCTTCGCTGCACTCACCACTATTTCTGCCAAAATTGGTGTTGAATCTGTAAATTCCAATTTAGCAACAGCTCTTCGTACCATTGTGATTTTGGTCATTGCTTGGGGAATTGTTGGGATAGAAGGACAGTTCAAATCTGTATTTCAAATTGCTCCTAAAACGCTATTTTTTCTGGCCCTATCAGGAGTGACTACAGGGTTATCCTGGCTCTGCTACTTCAGGGCGCTACAAATGGCTCCAGCATCCTGGGTTGCTCCGTTAGATAAATCGAGCTTAGTGTTTGTTATCCTATTTGCAGCCTTACTTCTGAAAGAACCATTAACTTTAAAGGCTATTCTAGGCACAATTTTCATGTTGGCAGGCATACTAATTTTGGTTGTTTAGCCTGCTTCATGTAGAGAGATACATCTCATCCATCGAAACTTCTATACCTGTTGCCATTCTTGTTAGGAGATTTCCAGTAATGAAATTACCCCCAGAATGTTGGTGCTTTGCCCGCTTCGCGGGCAAAGCACCAACATTCTGGGTAAATTCTTATGCAGAAACCTCCTTAGAACAGAAAGAGTGAGGCGGCGTACTGCGCCGCCTCACTCTTTCTGTTCTAACAAGAATGGCTAGGAGTATATAACACGAAGAACTAATATCAAATCCGTTTGAAGAAGCATAACATGCTTCTTCAAACGGAGATCATACCATCTGTCAAAATTGGCGTGGTGAAATACTAGGTTGCTTCTATTGGTGGAATCCTGACTAGTAAACGCGATCGCAAATCTCCTGGCATTTTTGGAGGCTTCACATATCCATCTGCACTGTTTATGTAAAGCTCACTGAATTGCTGTAACTCAGACACACTTTGAGAATAGTTCAGGTCCACAAAATGATATGTGTATTTACCGGGGCAAACAAAGGTGATAGAACAGGGGCGATCGCATGTCCATAAACACCCGACAGATTGAACATCCAACTCAGAGGAATGCAATTCCTGTAGCTGCCGAAGTAACAAAACACCCTCTGTAATGGTGTCATCTTCAACATCATCATGGGCGATTGTCGCACTACAGGATTTACAAACAAACAGCGTATGTTTTGTCATGCTTAAGCGCGCTCCACGAGGTATTTGAATAAGTCATCAATCACCAAATTCGCGGCGATCGGGCCACTACCAATCCAATAATTGGGAACTCGATAGACCTTACCCTGTTTCACCGCCTTGAGCTGCTGCCAGAGAGGATCGGCGGATAGCTCATTCAACTTTTGATCAGCCTGGTGTTTTGCCTCAGGGGTGTTTTCTCCTGTCCAGACAAACATGACATCACCATCTGCCTGGTGTAAAACTTCACGGCTGATGGACACCTGGATGGGATTATCGAACAATTGAGAAGCTTTATCAGCCGCGATCGCCTGAGCCTCAGGGCGGGGCAAGCCAGCATCCTGTAATACCTTGCCGCAGAAGGAATCCTGGAGATACAGGTTGATGTAATCCGGGTAGACCCGAACGACGGAAACTTGAGTTTGAGAAAGGCGATCGCCCATCTGTTGCTGTAATTCAGCCAATCGGGCATCATAATCGGCCATGACTTGTTCTGCTGCTTCCGTTTTTCCCAGCATTTGGGCCACGGTCATAAAGACTTCTTTCCATTGACCGCTGTGCTCAGATTTAAACAGAAGTGTGGGAGCGATCTGAGAAGCTTGTGAATAAACTTTCTGGTAATAGTCTCCGCCAACGATGAGATCGGGCTGTAGGGCTAAGGCTTTTTCCAGGCTGGGCTCTCCCGTTGCTCCAAGGTCTTCAACACCTGTCCAATCCTGTTGTAAGCGAGTTGCGAATCCATCTGAGATGGGCGCCCCAACCGGTTTGATTCCCAACGCGGTTAGAAATTCCAGCGTGACGGAATCCAGGGCAACAATGCGTGTGGGCTGGAGCGGGACACAAGTTTCGCCTGCGGCATGGCGTACCATGCGGCAATCCGAAGGAGTTGTGGATGAAGTAGAGGAAGAATTTTGGCAGGCTGTGATGAGGGCGATCGCCATCACCATGAGTAAACCAAAACGAAGATAACGGAAGAGCCGACGCACAATTACAACCTCAATTTAGAATGTGACAGAAAACGATCCGATCACGGTAAAGGGTTCACCGGGTGTATTGGCCTCTCGGTAGCCCTCGCTATAGCGGATGTAGTCTATATCGAATAGGTTCTGGAAGTTGAGGGCAACACGCCAGTTATCCCGGCGATAGAACAAGGCTGCATCCGTCCGAACATAGCTGGGAAGCTGATAGGTATTCTCGAAGTCGCCTTCTCGTTCTCCAACGTAGAACAGCCCTAAACCAAAGCCTAACCCTTGCAAGTTACCCGATTGAATCTCATAGGTGCTCCAGAAACTAGCATTGTTGCGGGGAACGTTATCAGGACGGCTCCCTTCCAGGTAAAAGTTATCTTCTGTCACTTCTGCATCTGTGTGAGCATAGGATGCAATAACATTCCATCCGGGAGTAATTTCACCCGAAACATCTAACTCAATACCCCGGCTGCGAATTTCACCAACGGCAAGGGAGAAGTCAGGATTATCGGGATCAGGACCCTCCACATTCTGCTTCGTGATCTCGTAGGCTGCTAAGTTGGCAATCAGACGACCGTCGAAAAATTCACCCCGCACGCCTACTTCAAATTGCTCACTAATTTCTGGTTCCAGGAAAGAGCCTTCGACAGTTTGTGCAAAGGTATTGGGGTTAAACGACTGGCTGTAGCTGGTGTAAAGGGAAATCTCCTGGCTGGGCTGATAGACGATCCCGATGCGAGGAGTAAATCGCTCCACGGTATCTCCGGTTTCGGTATTCGCAAGGCTATTGACCGATTCAAAGTCAACAATGTCGAATCGTCCCCCTGCCAGGATTTGCAGATTATCCGTCAGGGCTATCTGATCTTGTAGATAAAACCCAATATTGTCCTGCCGGGAGGTGTTATTCCGTACTACCAGGGTCATATCATCCAGGTCAGGACGGGAAATCGGATCACCTTCTTCTGTGAAGATGTCGATGAAAAAGCTGGGATCGCCTGGTAGACGACGCTGTCCTCCCTGACGCGTGCTGCGGTTCCAATCTACCCCCGCTAATAGAGTATGCTCCACACTGCCGGTATTAAATTCCCCGACGACATTAGTTTGAAAGGAGTAAAACTCCGAATAGTCATCGTTAGACCGCCAGCGACGATCTAGAGTACCATCGTCCTCAATTGTCCAGCTATCCAAACGAAAGTCGAAGGTGTCGATGGAGAGGTAGCGAAACTCGTTACGGACTTGCCAGTTATCGTTGAATTCGTGGGTGAGACTGTAGCTGGCACTAAATTCTTCCGTTTCTGCAACGGCATCCGGATCTTGGAAGAGGCGATCGTAGGGAACATCGGCGACTTCATCGCCGATCGCGGGAATTCCTCGGTCAAAGGGGCGATCCTGATTGATGTAGCTCACATTGAAGTCGAGGGAGGTGCGATCGCTCAAATTCAACGTTAGCGATGGAGCCAGAACAAAGCGTTCGAGATCCTGGTCATAGTCGCGGTATCCATCCTCGGTTGCATACAACGTATTCAGGCGATATAGAATGCGGCCATTCGCGTCTAACGGCCCTGTCAGATCGATGCTGGGTCGCAGCAAACCGAAGCTGCCAATTGCGCCTTCCAGCGTGTATTCCGCCACCGACAGAGGCCGTTCGGTAATCACATTCACTACCCCACCCGGCTCGATGTTGCCGTAGAGGACTGAGGCTGGCCCTTTTAACACTTCCAGGCGTTCAATCAGCTCAAAATCCGAAATCCCTGATGAACTGGAGGAGCCACGCCGGAAACCGTTTTCCAGAAATACATCTGTCTGAAAACCGCGAATGTTAATGCGGTCAAGGCTACCACCAAAGCTGTCGTCGGTATTGACCCCACTGACGTTGCGTAGGGCTTCACTAATACTATCCGCCTGCTGGTCTTCGAGAACCTGTTGGGGAACTACCTGAATGGATTGAGGAATGTCTCGCAGAGGAGTATTGGTACGGGTTGCGGTGGAGGCATCATCGGTAACGTAACCAGTTTCTTCTCCCAGAGCTGTGATCTGGATAGCATCTTCGTTGGTTGCGATCGCCGCTCCCCCATCCGGCACCACACTCAACACCAGATTGGATGCCTCAACACTAACCTCGGCTCCGGGAGGTGTGTTTTCTCCGGTAATTGCAATGCGAATGCGATCGCCTGGCAGCCCGCTGACACTCACCAATGCAATTCCTTCAGCTGGATTGCTAACGATAAAGGGATCACCCTCGGGTACATCCAGCACCGCACCGGAAATATCTCCAATTAGGGCATTGCCAACGACGCTGAAGACAGGAGCAGCCAGCGATTCTGCGCCCTCCAGCACCACCCGCAGGCCACCTTCTGTCGCTGTAACCCGAACCCCGGGTACGGTTACAACAGGCATCTGTGCTAGTTGTGTCTGCCATTCGCCCAGGGTTGTTGCAGGCTGTTCCAAACCGTTGAGTGTCGGTGCATCCGTCACAACTTCATTCGCCCACACAGCGGGAGGCAGAAAAACAGACACAAAACCGAGGGCGATCGCCCAACTATGCCATTGCTTCATCATCACACCACACATTAATTACTCACCCTTTGCAGCTCTTACGCCAGGCGCTCTGCGCCTTCATCCCCTGAACGCTGCTTTAAAGCTTGTTTTTGTGTGCGAGGTGCACAAAGAATTTTCAACCAGCTTTAAGGAACGTTGGGAGATCAGAACTGGATTCGTTACTGCAAATTATTCTCAAGAATTAGCTTAGCGGTTGGTGGTGTTTGATTAGAGATGGAATTGACTGCTGGACGGAATAGTTTGAACACTACGCGGAATTTTTATAACTACGATAATCCTTTGGATTGATGCCAAACTTTTTGCGAAACGCATTAGCAAAGTAGCTGCGGTTTGCAAATCCAACGGAACGTGCGACTTCTGAAATATTGCAATCCCTACTTTCCAGGAGTTGGCGGGCCTGCTCCAAACGATAATCGTGGAGCAGACCAAAGGCGGTAGTGCCGAACACTTGACGGAATCCTCGCTTCAGGGTGCAGTCATTGAGCCCTACCTGGCGAGCTAATTCCAGCAAAGATGGAGGATCTCCCAACTGTTGCAACAAAATATCGCGAGCTTGATAAATCCGCTCTACATCCTCAGGCTTGAGCCTTGGACGGGATGCTGGGCGAGGCTGATCCTGGGCGGCTTCCTCCACCAGTAATGCCATTAACTCCCAAACTTTGCTTTCCAAATACATCCGTTTCGTTAATCCCCGATACGGGCATTGGAGAATATGCTGAGCTGCTATTTGCATTGCAGCCGTTATCATCCCGAAATGGGTGTAATATTGCTGATCGGCATCTCGAAGCAATGCCTTTAAAGGTGACGAGGATAACTCAGAACCATGTCCCCAAAATGATTGAAAGACATCTAGATCAATGTGAACATTGATAGCCAGAGTGGATTTGGCTGCAAGGATTTCTGTTGTCTCCTTTGGTGCAAAACCGCTGCCAAATAGCTCGTATCGTCCACTTTTTATGCCTGAATGATTGGATCGTTGTGTAGTTTCCAGTAATAGTATGAACTCTAAAGGATGTGGCCGTTCTGGTAATTGCAGGATACAGCCTGTGTGGAGGCAGTAGTTGGAGATTACTAAACTCATTCCCTCACGCAACTCAATCTCCCGCCAATTACCTTTTCCCAGGACTGCTGGGTAGCTGTAAATTGTATCGAAGGTGTCGGGTTGGGATATAGGCTGATGCTCGGTTTCTTCCTCAAAAAGATCCCAGAAGGCTTTTGAAGTAAGGGTTATAGTCATGGCAGAGTATGTCAGTAGCGCTTGAAAGACTAATTGAACAAATTTTCAATATTCTGATTTCTTGTAATCCCTGCGACTCGCCCACAGACAGCCACGGAGCGACCTCAGAAAACTGACTAGAACGTGTTTTAGAAGATTTTTCGTGCGTAAGGTGCGCAAAAACTTCCAGGTAGCTTTAAAATACGCTCTAATATTTACCAGAATTTCTATAACCTGCTTCCAGTTTGTTCGAGGAGATTCTGTAACCTTATCCCGCACTCAACAGGTCATTATGGATACCAGCAGCAAGATAGCTAAACAGTAGCTATCATTCGTGTGATAAAGCATTTCAATTGATACACATTAACCCAATCATTTTTACAACCATTGGGATCGCCTCTTTACCTATATCCTCAAGCCGAACTAATGCCTTATCATTTGGCTCACAGGAATGCACAGAGGTGTCCCTGATACTGGATCTTGAATGATTCGGCTATCCAGCCCAAACACATCCCGCACGGTTGTTTCTGTCATCACATCCACAGGTGTTCCCTGGGCATAGATGTGGCCGTCGCGCATAGCGACCATAAAATCGGCGTAACGGCATGCCTGATTGAGTTCGTGCAACACCATTACAACGGTGCAATTGCGGCTCTGGTTGAGGGCATACAGCAGATCTAGCACTTCAATTTGATGGGCTAGATCTAGAAATGTTGTGGGTTCATCCAGCAGCAAGATGTCAGTGTTTTGGGCCAGAGTCATGGCAATCCAAGCCCTTTGTCGTTGCCCGCCCGATAGAGTATCGAGGGGACGCTCTGCCAGATCCAACAACCCAGTGGTTTCTAAAGCGGCTTCCACATGCTTCTCGTCTTCCTGAGACCACTGTTGCAACCAGCTCTGATGGGGATAGCGTCCCTGAGCTACCAGTTCCCGCACCGTCAATCCTTCGGGGGCAACCGGGCCTTGAGGTAAAATCGCCATTCTCTGAGCAATTTTACGAGTGGGAAGTTGGGCGATCGCCTTTCCATCCAAATATACTGTCCCCTTCTCGGGCTTTAGCAACCGTGACAGCCCTCGCAACAGCGTTGATTTTCCGCATCCATTGGCTCCTACCAGGGCCGTAATCTGCCCCTGAGGAATGTCCAGGTTGAGGTTTTGAACAATACGCCTGTCATCATAGGCCAGGGTTAGCTGCTGTGCTATCAAGGTCGATTGGGTTTGGACATTCGTGAGTGGGGATGTCATGATGTTTTGCGATTGCGATAGAGCAGGTAGAGGAAGTAGGGAGCACCTACAGCAGCCGTGATCAAACCGCAGGGGAGTTCGATGGGAGCAAAGAGCGATCGCCCTAAAAAGTCGGCCAGAAGCACAATCAAGCCACCCATAAGAGCCGCTGTAGGAATCAAACCTTGATGGGATGCACCGACCAGTTGCCGGGATAAATGGGGCGCCATTAATCCCACAAAACCAACAGCCCCGGCAGTTGCCACACTCGCCCCTGCTAGAGCTACACAGGACACCAAGAGCAGCACACGCTGCCGCTCTACGGCACTCCCTAACCCACGCGCTACATCATCCCCTAAATGTAACGTGTTCAACTCACGGGCACCGACCAGGGATAACGGAATAAATACAATGAGCCAGGGCAAAAATGCCTGAATGTGATCCCAGTTGCGACCATAAACGCTACCTGCTAACCATATCAGAGCTTGACTCACATCATTAATGTCCCCGAAAGTAATCAACAGGCTGGTTAACGCTAACGCGACCTCTCCGATACCAATTCCCACCAAGATTAATCGCATGGGGGAACTACCCCCATCCCATGCCAATACATAGATTAGGAATGCAGAAATGCAGGCTCCAAGAAATGCAACTAGGGGTAACCAGGCAATGGGAATGGATGGAAATAGAACAATTAACGACACAGCCGCAAGACTCGCTCCAGCATCCACTCCCACGATTTCAGGAGCCGCCAGGGGATTGCGGGTTAGACCCTGGAGAATAGTTCCGGCAATCGCCAGCCCCATTCCCACCAAAAACGCCGCTACAATGCGTGGTAATCGCAACATGTAGATGACGAATCCATAGTTGCTGTTGGTATTTAAACCAAAGAAGGTTTTCACCACATCCACAGGGGGAATCGGAAACTCGCCGTAGCTAGCACTGAAGATAGCTGTGATCAGGGCGATCGCTCCCAACACCAACAACACAAAAGGAACCCGTCGATCGACTCGGAAGGACAACGGTAAAGATTGGGGCCTAATTGTCAGCCAGCTTTTAACCATTAGAACGAGCAAGATAGATAAAGAAGGGTGCCCCCACCAAAGCGGTCATGATTCCCACAGGTAGTTCTTGTGGACGGATGATCAGACGCGCAACCAGATCAGAGAAGGAAAGCAAAATAGCGCCCCAAATGGCGGCATAGGGCAAAATCCAGCGATAATCCACCCCAACCCAAAATCGCACCACATGGGGGACAATCAAGCCCACAAAACCGATGGGCCCTGCCAGGGCTACAGAACTTCCAGCCAGAAGGACAATGGCGATCGCCACCAATCCCCGAGTCCATCCCGTCCGCAGCCCCAAACTTCGTGCCACGTCCTCCCCCAGGGCCAGCGTTGTCATCGGCTTGCCCAGACTAAAGGCCAGCAACAGACCAACTACCACATAGGGCAATACATTTCCTAAAATGTCCAAGTTTCTTCCGGCCACCGAACCCGCCAACCAGAACCGCACCTCATCCAAGGTGCGTTGGTTGAGAATGAGTAAACCTGTGGTGAGAGCTGCAAGCAGATAGCTCATCACGGAACCTGCCAACACCAACTTCAACGGGCTGGCCCCTTGCCGCCCTATAGAACCGAGGGTATAGACAGCGATCGCCGTCAGTGCCGCTCCCCCAAAGGCAACCCAGGTGTAGACCTGCATGGATGCATTGCCAAAAAGAAATGTAGTCCCCACTACCGCCAGAGAGGCCCCCGAACTGATTCCTAGAATTGTGGGATCAGCCAGGGCATTGCGGCTGAGACCCTGCATCAACGCTCCCGCTACCGCCAGAGCTGCACCAACGGCTGCGGCAATCAAAACCCTGGGGAGGCGTACGGTTTGGATGATCAAATGCTCTGTCGAGCCATCGAAGGTGATGAGCGATCGCCATACGGTGATCGGATTAATATCGGCAGCCCCTAAGGTCAGATTGAGCAGGAGACAAACCATAAGAACGGCTATGCCAAGCCCTACCCCCAGCCAGCGCAATGGGATCCGGGATGCAGAGTTTGAATCAGTCGGCAAGGATGTTCGAGTCATAGTTACTGGGCTGGGGCCGCTGAACGTTGGGTCGCTATTCCTACCTGCGCTCCTTCCACCGTTCTCAGAGCATCCATCACGGCGATGACCTGGCCATGCTCTACTTTGGTATCTGCATTAATGACCACCAACGCTGTTGTCTGAGTACCCATCAGTGTTTGAATTTGAGACGCCAACTCATTCAGGGCAACCGTCCGGCGATTGAGAGAAATTTGCCCTGATTCATTGATGGTGATAGCAATTTTGCTTTGCTGTTGGGATTGTGCCGTAGATGCCTTTGGCAAGTTAACCGGCAACCCTTCAGAACGACTTAGGAACAACGATGCCATGATAAAAAACGTCAAAATGGCAAAGATGACGTCAATCATCGGCACAATATTGATCTGCGGAGTTTCTTCAAATTCGTCTGGGATATTCATGCCTTACTCCACCGTTGCAAGAGCTGCTTGAAATCCTTCGTGGCGGCCCATATGTAGGACTTCTAGCTGCGTACCATATTCCCGCAGGGCAGCAATTTGCCGCCGATAAAACCCACGAAAGACATTGGCAAAGAACAAGGTAAATACAGCCACAACCAATCCTGCCGCCGTCGAGACCAGGGCTTCACTGATCCCTCCCGTCACCTGCATCGCACTCTCAGAACCGACGCTACCCAGGTTTAGTGACGCAAAGGAGCGAATCAAACCCAACACGGTGCCCAGTAATCCCAACAAAGGAGCCGTTGTTGTAATCGTGTCAAAAATGGTGTTAAACCGCCGTAGTAGGGGTAATTCGGCCTGGGTGGCACCTTCCAGGGTCAATTGAAAGGCGTGGGGAGGGAAATGTTCCACTTCCATGGCTTCCAAGAAAATGCGGGCTACAGGCAAATCAATATTTTGCTTCAGTTTCAGCAGGGCAGCCTGGAAGTCGTGGGGGTAGGTCCGCAGCACATCTCGCACGATGCGCCGTTGGCGGCGATTAATGCGCGTCCAAAAAACGAGTCGCTCTACAATCAGGGCGATCGCTACCACAGAAAACCCCAGTAGGGGCCACATGACAACTCCCCCCGCCCAGAACAGGTCAATAATCAGCATTTCGATTCTCGCTAAAATTCAGGCGAATCAACGGTTGAGAGAGATAAGGCTTTTGGATTATTGCAAACTCTTCTCAAGAAAAGAGAGTAGTAGGTGGTGGAACTGATGTCAATCCTTATAGAAAGAATTGATTTTTGATGCCCTCTTCAAAGGGGCTATCTGGTTTCAAGTACCTTTGGCGATGCCTTTGAAAAGCTGCGAATTTTTAGGTTTTTAATTGACAGTGAAACCTTTGAACTTTAGGATAAACAGGTTAGTTGGAACTATTCTCAATAAGCATCTTACAAATTAGGTGGGGCGCATGACGTTCTCAAGCACGGTTGCCCAGCAACGGGAGAAGCAGACCGTTACCCTCAAACGGTTTATCACCTATAGCTTGGCGGGATCGCTAACCATTCATGGATTAGGGTTGTTTCTTAAGGTGGCCCGGCCAGTGGTCAGCGATGAAATAATTCAGGAAGAAATTGCCATCGTGGTGACAGAACCGCCTGTGGAATCTCTTGCTGAAGAAACGGCGATCGCTCCTACTCCTGATTCAGGCTCTCCTGGAGGAGCGGCGCCCCAACCAGGGGCAGCTGCTGCGGCTACCGTTGTTGAGGCCCCGACGAGAACCGCACCAACTGAGGAGATCGCCGTAGAAGAGCCTGTTGCAGAACCAGAAGTAAGCCCATCACCTACGGCAGAAGTTCCTATCGAAGAAGTTGCTGAAGCTGTCGAAGAGACAACACCCGACGAGCCAGTTGAAGAAGTTGCTGAAGCTGTCGAAGAGACAACACCCGACGAGCCAGTTGAAGAAGCTGAAACCCCTGCTCCCCCTCCCCGTAATTTGCGTGACTTGCTCAACGATTTGCGGCAGGCACAGCAGTCCTCTGCACAGACAGCAAATTCCTCTGCGGTAGACACAAATGCTAATCGAGGACCTCGAGGCTTTAACCCTAGCGATTTTGCCCGTCCTGGCACTACAGAAGGTGTGACAACGGCAACGGGGCCAACGTCATCGGGGACGGGGATAGGCACGGGTACAGGTACAGGTACAGGTACGGGTGTAGGTACAGGTACAGGTACAGGTACAGGTACGGGTGCAGGTACAGGTACAGGCTCAGGCTTAGGTGAGCCTAGAGAGGAAAATAATGAGCGTCCTTCCTCGGGCTCCCGTGAAATTACTTGTCGGGGCTGTGACTTCGATTACCCAGACGCAGCCGACGGTGCTGAAGGACAAGCACAGGTTATTGTGGAAACCGACGAACAGGGACGAGTCGTGTCCGTAACTCTGTCTCGCTCCACGGGTAATGCGGCCTTAGATCGCGCGGCATTACAACAGGCCCGTGAGCGGGTTCGTTTAAACAACGCTCGGGCTGGCGAAAGCTATCCCCTGGAGATTGACTTTGTGCAACCCAACTCGGATGCAGCACGCCGGGCCAGGGAACGGGGCGATCGCCGCAGCATCACTGTGGCTGAACCCACGGTTGCAGAATCCCCCTCACCATCGCGTAGTCCCTCAGTCCAGGCAGAGCGTTCTGCCCCAGAAGAAGTTCAACCCACATCCGAACCTTCGGTAGCGCCATCCCCAACAGGTGCAACTCCCAGTCCAGAGCGGGAAGCAGTAGAGCGTCCTTCAGAAACGACAACCGAATCAACTACACCAGTAGCAGAACCTTCTCCTGATAACAACGCGCCCCCGGCTGAGCCAAGCCAATCCCGTCCTTCTCCCAGACCCGACACCTCTCCCACACCTACATCCAGACCTACCCGGCCTGCAAGACCATCTCCTGCGGTCGATCGTTCTCCTGCCTCTGCCCCCACAACCGAGCGCCCTGATACTTCTCCAAGAAACCGCCCGGCCTCAGAGCCTGCTCGCCCTACTGCACCAAGGAACCGCCCAGCCTCGGAGCCCGCTCGCCCTGCTGCACCACAGCCTACAAGACCATCTCCTCCTAGGTTCAACCGTTCTCCTGCACCCGCAACTACGCGCCCTGATACTCCTCGGAGAAGCCGTCCGGCCCCGGAACCGGCTCGCCCCGCTGCACCACCTCGATCTGAAAATGTAGCCCCGCCGCGAGAAAACACACCTGAGCCTCCAAGCAATACGGCTGAACCATGAACTGGATGATTCACGAGTATTGATAATTCCTCATGAGATAGGTAGTAAGGAGATTTCTGAGAAACAATATCCCCATTATTTGGGAAAAAGGCGCGGCGAAGCCGCGCCTTTTTCCCAAATAATGGGGAAGTTCTTATCTGGAAATCTCCTAAGTTTACGGCCCTACATCTAATAACCTGTAATTCTTTTTGTGAGAGGGGTGACAAATCCACCGCTCTCACAAAGAACTACAGGTTGTTTTATTTGTGATCTTTGGTGAACAGACCCTTGCTATAGGTGTGGTTTCCTTTTCATCGTGGATAGGTGAGTAATCTCGCGATCGCTTCAGTATTATGTTGCTGCAGCCTAACACAACTTCTTAAGCAGAACCTTAATTTGATAGGCAATAGAGCGCACCAATCATAAATAGATAAATAGATAATAAGTAGTTCAACTTACTTAGAACTTATGCAAGTTCACTATATTTCATGCATTCTTGTTATATGTGCTTTGCTTTGCACACAACGCACAACAAGAGTACCTACTTACGTTTCTGCATATTGAGTTTTATCAGTATCCAATGAAACCGCTTTAAAGGCTTTTCGAGGAACTAAGGGTTCCTCGAAAAGGTTGACCGATTATTAACGATTAACGGTAGACATATCTGAATAGCGATCGCCTGCCGTAACTCCCTTCGGTGCTACTGCATTAATGCGCTCTAAATCATCTGCTGTCAATACAATTCCTGTGGCAGCCACATTCTCCTCCAAATACTGACGACGTTTCGTCCCAGGGATGGGAACAATATCATTTCCCTGCGCCATAAGCCATGCCAATGCTAGTTGGCTAGAAGTAGCGCCCTTTTCCTGAGCGATCGCCTTCACCTGTTCTACCAATTGCAGATTCTTGTAAAAATTCTCTCCTTGAAAGCGCGGTGAATTGCGACGGTAGTCGTCAGCCGCCAAGTCCTCTGGTTTTGTGATAGCTCCCGAAAGAAATCCTCGTCCTAAGGGACTGTAAGGCACAAACCCGATACCTAACTCACGCACCGTTGGCAGAATTTCATCCTCTGGATCGCGGCTCCACAGGGAATACTCCGTCTGCAGCGCACTGATGGGATGCACAGCATGAGCTCGCCGGATAGTTGCTGGAGCCGCTTCCGAAAGCCCCAGATAGCGAACTTTGCCCTGTTGTACGAGTTCAGCCATCTCTCCCACTGTTTCCTCAATTGGTACTGTTGGGTCAACGCGATGTTGATAATAAAGGTCAATCGTCTCAACACCCAGGCGTTTTAGCGATGCATCACAAGCTTGCCGTACATACTCGGGCCTGCCATTAATTCCACCCCAACCACCATCCTCTGTTCGCACATTGCCAAACTTCGTAGCGAGAATGACCTGCTCTCGCCGATCTTTTATGGCTTTTCCCACCAGTTGCTCATTAGTGAAAGGCCCGTACATGTCAGCCGTATCGAGAAAGGTTACACCCAGGTCAAGGGCATGGTGAAGCGTGGCGATCGCTTCCTCTTCATCACGACCACTATAAAATTCAGACATTCCCATACACCCCAGACCCAATTCCGAAACTGTTAATCCCTGGTTTCCTAATGCACGCTTTTTCATAGTTTGCTCCTTAAATTAGTGTTGGTTTAGTGATTAACGTTGCTCATAAGTGGTGTGGAATAGCGATCGCCCACTACACCACTCTTGGTTACTACATCAACCCGAACTAAATCATCATTGGTCGTTACTTTCGAAGAAGCATGGGTAGCATCAATTTGTTGTTGCTCTTCCAATCCCTTGTAATACTGAATCTTCCAACGAATGGCTTCCAGATTGCGCTCCAGTTCTTGAATATGAGCTTGCACCTGTTGCTCATGGGTTTCCAAAATAGCGCGACGTTCAGCGATCGCCTCCGGTCGCTCTCGGAACAATTGAGTAAACTCTTGCATTTGCCGAATCGACATTCCTGTAGTTCGAAGGCGGGTCAAAAACTCAATCCGAGAAATATCCTCCGCTGAATAACGACGATGTCCACTACTGGCTCGGTTGACAGGCTCCAGTAATCCATTGCGCTCGTAATAACGCAACGTATGAACTGACAACCCGGTCTGCTGCGCAACCTGTTGAATCGTTAGGGTCTGCATGGGATTCACCTTCAAAAGGTTAACCCTACCTTAGAACTTAGAGTGCACTCTAAGTCAAGTAACTTTGTTCAGATCTTGTACCAAACCCTGGAAGTCCTATTTTTCGTGCACGAAGCGCACGAAAAATAGGACTTCCAGGGTTTGGTTTTAGAAAGGTGCAAGATGTCAGTTTACTCGAGTAGTACTGAAATAAGCTGGGATGCTTGCCTAAGCCTGGCTTGGGGGCACGTCGCCCCCCAACCCCCGGCTGGAGAGACGACTGTCCGTTCCCCAGACCCCCCTCGGTAAGGAGACCTTGCATAGGATGCGTTAGATTGCTTCGCTTTGCCGGGGTTTTGAAGCAGATCCCGGTCTTTCTCTGGCCCAGGTTTGGGCTTATGTTAGTGCTATTCAAGTTTACTTGTATCTTGCACCAAAACCGAGAACCGTTATTTCTTCGTCGATTCGCAATGAAGAAATAACGTGTCATAAGCGCAGGAAACTGTTGATGATTAGGAGATAATCTTTGCCTTTATAGGAGCTTGGATCAAGCTTCTTGAGGGCGAGTGGAGGGCGATCGCCCTCCATTCGCTCATATACAGACTAGAGTTTGGACTAATTCTGTCTGCCGTGCAGCGAAACGTGCTCTGTGAGCACGTTTCGCTGCACGGCAGGTTTCGGGTTTCGCTTCGCTGAAAAGCTTGCCTAGTAAGCTTTTCAGTGAAACGAAACCCAATTTAGTCCAAAGTTGAGATACAGAAGAAATTGAGGGTTTCTCAAAATAGAATCATTTTTCTACACAGTTCATATATCTCGAATTATGTCGTTAAGCTGGAGAATACAGCTTTAGACCTGAAGTGACTTTTACCAAGAGTATCAACTCACGATAGTGATACTGATTATTTATAAATGCTGAGGCACTCAAAATGAAGCTTAATGGCAGTAAACAGCGACTCATTACCGCTGCTATTGGTTTTTGGGTGATGAGTAGTGCGATCGCCGGATGTAATACTATCAACCCACGATCCCCCTCTGCAACCACTACACCGACTCCTGTACCGACGGTCAACCCTTCATCCTCAGCAGCGGCCCCATCCTCAAGTGGCATGCCAGAGGTACAGCAATGGACAGCAATTTTGAAAGGCGACTCCGTACAGGGGTTGACCTTCACCATAGATGGAAGCTTGTCGTTTCAGGGTAAGGTTTTGCTTACAGAAATTCCAGTGACCTATGTAAGCGATGGGGATGTGATGTATGCTCAGCGGCTCATTATTTCTGACCCATCTCCATCTGGCAGATTTAACGTAATTAAAGCGTGCGAAGGCACGACGAATGAATCAGGGCTGTGTTGGGCAGTGTTTCTAGTCGATCGCCAATTAGAATCGGCTGAGAAAATCGGCATTGCAAAATATGGTGGTCAAGAATGGGTGCAATGGACTGCAGACGAACGCTACGCTGTGTTTGCAGAATCTACAGAAGGTATTACCTTTTTTGTCGCCCTCGATTTGGAGAGTAGAGAATCGAAGATGTTTGAGCAGACGTCTGCTAGTGCCGATTTGAGTACGTTTCGGTGGATAGATGATCGCGCCTTTGAGGCCAAGATTCTCTGCGATAATCAGGCTCCCTGTACAGCATCACCATTTCGCGGCAACATTACTACCTTATTCGCTCAATAGTCCGTTAATCATCTAACGTCTTATCTTCTGGTTTCTTTATATACGTTATGGCATTCTTACACTTTTAGTCATGGCAGCTATTACAATAGAGAGCCTCGGCTTCTACCAAACAGAGATGGTACTGCATCCAAGAAGTGTGTATTTGGAGGTTCCTTAAGGTTTAATGAATGCTCACTTTTCTGATAATTCTCCATTTGGTACTGAGTGATTATCCAAGTAACAAAGTCTGTTAAGGAAGACGCTATTACAAATTTATTATTTTCATCAGGCCCAAAATTAATAACTTGTCCTCTTACTCCTGCAACGCCAGGGTCTAAATCTATGCCCAAATGATTGCCTGATCCATCATGGGAAAAAGGAATCCATCTAAGGTTAATGTATATGGGTTTGATGGCATCATGTGGGTAAGATTCCCCAGTAATCTTTGTGGCACGGCTTTCCTCATTAAAATCCTCAGCTTCTTTCGCAAAATCCTCAGCAAGACCTTGCCACGTACACCATTCACCGTAAAGTGCATCCGTGCTCAAAAACGGCAATCCCAAAAACAATCCCGGAGCTTCTCCGATTTGACCGTTATGCCGTTTATAAAAAGCTCTAAAGTCTTCTGGTAAGCTGCAGTTTAACCAACGCTCTAATTCATCAAGCTCTTCATCCGAGCATCCAGGGTTGAGATCTGCAAGTACTTCAGGGAAGTGCTGACTTAACCAATGTTCTAAAGTGAACCAAAGTTCATTCATAATTTATCTAATCAGTAGCCCAACCTAATTAAGCATAAGACCCAAAGGGCTGTGCCGCTCGCTTTGTGGATGGCATAGCCCTTTGGGTCTTATGCTAATTGTAACCACTGACTTCCCAATGCATAGCGGGTTATATCATATCGGGTTAAATGCTTATGACAAAAAGTGTCGTGGTGCAAAGCGCCACGACACTTTTTGTCATGAGCATTTAACTTTACTTGTTATTACACCTGCCTGTATAACCTGAGTTTGGTCATGAACGTTTTCGAATGCCGCACAACGCGCAACACTCGAAAACGCTTATCCCTAGCTAAGATTACATAGAATCTAGAAATCTGTATTTCCCACTGCCGTCGGTGTTACTCGACAGCAGAAATACCAGCAGATTCACAGTCATGATCAACCGGGTTACGTGGACTTGCTGAGAACGGTAACTACCTGGATACCTGATAATTTCTTGTGGGTCATAGTACTTATCGTGAGAGGCTGTTTGGAAAATTAATCCTTCGCGGACTTCAAACAGCCTCTGGGATATGTACTATGACATGTTTCAATGTCTGGAAGGGTTGTTCTTTCGTGCGGTTTATAGACGAAAAAATAACCCTTCCAAACCGGCTCTAGTTCTGATAACATCCACCTCCCAACTCGTTATGGGTTTCCATAGTGGGTTGTGAGGCATTACCAGAAGGAACAGGATCAATGATTACCTTGATGGGGTACGCTTCTATGTTGGCCTACAAGCTTGGATATTTCCTTGGAAGTGTTGAGGAACAGGAGGGAACACACTATGTCCTGATCCGCATTGAAGACCGATCCTGTATTGCCTACAAGTCGCTGGATGGAGTTCTCAACTTCCTAGCCGAAAAGAATGAAATCAATAGCTAACAGGAAAAAGCTTATCTATCTTCCAAATTACATCCCTGTCAGTATTGGTTTACTATCCTGAATGCTTTTGGATTTGGCACCCATTTCCTTAGCCTCATTCCATCCGCCCATATAGGCGTCATCATGAGGCAGGCGAGGAAGTGCTTTGAAGTCCAGGTAGTAGTCAACGAATCCAACTGATTTTCGTCGTGCTGGAGATAAAACAATCAGCCACGTCAGGTCTTCCACAAGTCCGTCTCCTACAAAATGTAACAAAGGGACTAAACTCTAAGCACTTGTTAGGGAACAAAAGCCTACGTAGGCTGCGTATACATCTTAAATTGAACTAGGCAATTATACCATCCCCTGATAGGGGGGTTAATGCTAGAGCGATCGCCCCAAAAAGACACGTCTTATGGGTAGGCACAAACCAGAAGATTAGACGCTGTAGCCTTTTATGAAAGGAGACAGCAAATCATTAGGGTATTGTAATCACTCTTAAGGAATAATGTTAAGTTCGTCTATGCAATCCATAGATCTGTGCCTATATGAGGTAAATACTGTTTAAGTCAGTAATCTTTAAGCCATGAACAGCGACGATGACCCGTCTTTTCGTGCTGTATACCCCTCTAAAAGGCTGTTCTATGGAGTGGCTCTCATTAAACTTGCAATTCTGCCAATTGTTGCCATTGCACGTATGCTCTTGCACCCGACCACGTCTCCGGTGATTACTCTGGATGAGTACAATCGCATTCAACCCGAGATGACAATCAGCCAGGTGCAGGCGATCGTTCAGCATCCTGGGGTAGAACTTGAGAAGCGCCATCCAAAGGGCCCAGGCATGGCGAATTTACAGATATATCAGTGGCGAAATGATAGTGGTTCCCATGCTTTAGTTTGGTTTCAGAATGGGGAAGTGGCAGGAAAGGTCAAGGTCAACTTGAAAGAGTGAATAGCTCTTGAAAGGGGTGGATTGCAACAAAACGCAGATGTAAGACTCGGCCGTTCAAAACTGTTGGCGGTTCTGAGTTGTGTTCTTCATTTTTGAGAAGTCGCTCTCCGAGCGGCTTCTCAAAAATGAACTACCCTATTCAAGTTGCATAACCTGAGTTCGGGTTAAGGGCGTTTTCGAGTGCCGCGCAACGCGCGGCACTCGAAAACGCTCATTTTGGCGTGCGCAAAGCGCACGCCAAAATGAGCACTTCAGCTTATCCCGAACTGAGGTTTGCATAAGGCCATAACCCAGATCCGAAAGGATGAGAGATGATGGAGTGAGATTTTATCTGTTGCCGCTTACCAATGTCACGATCGCTCACATTTCTCCTCAAATCCGACTGATAACCAGACATCAGAGTCAATCAGTAGATTTGAGTGAGTGGATTCAAGATGCCCGTTAATCATCCGTCAAAATCTATACAGCGATCGCGTCTGCCGTGGTGTTCGTCTTTTCTGCTCCTGCTTTGCTCGCTCGCCCTCGTATTAACCTTATGGCAAGCTCCAACTGTACGGCATAGCGCCGGAGCCTCGACCGAGCTTCGGGGTGTTTGGATGACCGACATCGGTGCGGCATTGATGTACTACACAACTCGGCTGGATGATGCGATCGCCAATCTTGCCAAGCAGGATCTCAACACCCTCTATCCCTCCGTCTGGAACAGCGGTGCAACCCTGCATCCCAGTGCGATCGTTCAACGTGCCAGTAACACAGATCGACTGTGGCAAAAGCTGCCTCGTCCCGACCCGCTTTCAAGTCTCCTCAGGCAAGCCCATCGACAGCATGTGCGACTAATTCCCTGGTTTGAATATGGGCTGATGATTCCGCCACAGTCTGCGATCGCGATCGCACATCCTGACTGGTTGAGCAGCACTCGGGATGGAAAACAGCAGGATGAGGTGAATGGTCAATCCTGGTTCAATCCTGCTCATCCTGAAGTGCAGCAGTTTCTAACCGATTTAATTGTGGATGTTGCCAAACGTTATCCGATTGATGGCATTCAGCTTGACGATCATTTTGCCATGCCCATTGCCTTTGGCTACGATGCCTATACTGTCAAACGTTACCAGGCTGACCACCAGGGGCAGGCTCCACCCACAGACGCACGCGATGCTGAGTGGGTGGCCTGGCGAGCTGCACATGTGACAGCATTGATGACAAAAATCGCTCAGGCTGTCAGAGCAGTTCGTCCGGATGCCGTTGTCTCGCTCTCCCCCAATCTGCCAGATTTTGCCTATGAAAATTATTTGCAAGACTGGTCTCGCTGGATTGATCTCGGCTTGCTGGATGAAGTTGTGGTGCAAGTCTATCGGTCAGAATCATCCGCATTTGCCAATGAATTATCCAATGCTCGACTGCGCCAAGTGCGATCGCAAATTCCAGTCGCTATTGGAATTTACACAGGTCCGTTCCTTTCCCCCCAATCATTGGAGCAGATTCGCCAACAGGTTGATCACGTGCGTCAATCACAATATGCAGGTGTGTCATTCTTTTGTTGGGAAACAACATTTTGGTGGTTCCGCCATCCGTCTACGAAGGGCGATCGCATTTTCCAGGAATAGGACAGTTTATTGTTAAAAAGCCTCGCTCCGCGAGGCTTTTTAACAATAAACGCTTTGAAGAAAAACACTCCTATTCCAGGGAGTTAATTAACTCCCGAATACGCTTGCCCTGTTTGGGGTCGAGAGCTTTTGGAAAGGTAATATCCAGCAGTAGAGCGGAGCTTCCATCAGTGTGGTCGGACTCGGGCTGAGGTTTCACCCGCTTGATTTCTGCCAGTAGTCGAGTGGGGGTTGGCTCATCTTCATACTGTGAGAGAAGCAATCCAACAACAGGAACTTGTTGAAGCTGTTCCGGTGGAATGTTGGGAAACGACGGTAAATGCAGACGCAGGTTACGCGTGTTGATTTCAGTCGCAATGGCCGAGTAAAAATGACCCTCCCAATACACTTGCGCTGCTGCCCGAATTTGTTTGCGAATCTCCACATTCTTAGCAGGTTTTGGGTCTTTGAAGGCCCGAGGCAGTCCAGAAGCGAGAAATGCCAGAGC
Organism: Leptolyngbya sp. PL-A3; assembly: GCF_039962325.1. Lineage (NCBI taxonomy): Bacteria > Bacillati > Cyanobacteriota > Cyanophyceae > Leptolyngbyales > Leptolyngbyaceae > Leptolyngbya > Leptolyngbya sp. PL-A3. The sequence continues at coordinate 16,428 of NZ_JAMPLB010000053.1, read as the reverse complement.
TGCAAAGGGGCGATCGATTTCCTGGCGGTACTGGGAATACCACTGCTTCACATCGGAGTACAGCACCAGTACCAGGGCATCGGACTGGGCCTGGGAGAGGTCAACAAAATCCATTGACACCACCACATGATCCTCATCCTGGGGAGTGACGCGCATGACACGGGCATTGACGAAGGCACGAGCCCCGTAATCACCAATTAACTCTAGCTCCACTTCATCGGGTAGATTGGGCCAGGTGGTGAGCTGGATTCTAGCTCCCGTCTCACTCACATCAATCGTGCGGCCATGCCAGGTCTGACGGTTACCGTAGATCACGGCTTCTAACTTGCGATCCAGTCGGTGCGATCGCCGTAACTGCGGCTGCTCAAGGGCCACCAGAATTGCGGCTGATAGTAACAACAGATTGAACACACTCCAGCTCGCGTTAATAATGGCAGCCTGAGTTTCCTGTGGCCGTAGGATCAACCAGAAGGGCACTGCCATCAACGACAGGCCAATCAGAATGGCCACAATCACCGAAGGCTTTGCCGATTCCCAGTCAAAGGAACGCTTGGCAACCACTTGCCCCTTATCGGTCACATTAAAGTTGCCAAGCTTCGGATTGATCAAGGCCATGAATGTGACAATGCCATCCTGAAACGCCATGGCGTATTCAAAGATCTCATTCCAGAAGGAAAAGCGAACGGTTTTATAGGTGATGTAGTTCGCATTCATGGCCAACAAAATGTGGGGCAAGGCATAGGCCAGGGTAACGACCCCCAAACCCCGAATAGAGTTAACCCCAAACAGCAGGAAAAGGACGGGGGCGATCGCATACATCAACCGAGGAAACCCAAAGAAGAAGTGGGTCGTGGCTGATAGATAACAAATGCGCTGAGGTAAGGATAGTTTCAACTTGCGGTTAAACATGGGATTTTCTAACCGCAGAATTTGCGCCATACCACGTGCCCAACGCACCTGCTGGCCCACATAGGAGGAGAACTTTTCGGGCGCTAACCCCGCCACCATAATTTTGTCGTAGTAAACCGACTTGTACCCCAGGGAGTGCAGTCGCAGGGACGTGTGGCAGTCCTCCGTTACTGTTTCCACCGCAATGCCGCCTACCTTGAGCAAATGGGCTTTGCGAATCACGGCCGCCGAACCGCAAAAGAAAGCAGCATTCCAAAAGTCATTTCCCTTTTGCAACACCTTGTAGAACAGCTCATTACCCACCGGCACTCGCCCCTCGGTCAGCAGGTTGCGCTCAAATGGGTCAGGGTTGAAAAACCAGTGGGGCGTCTGCACCATAAAGACCTTAGGGTCCTGGAAAAAACCGACTGTGTTTTGCAGAATGTCGCGGGTAGGAATGTGATCACAATCCAGAATCAGAATCAGATCACCCCCAGTGCGCCGCATGGCGGTGTTGATGTTTCCCGCTTTAGCGTGATCGTTGTTGTCCCGCACCAGCATCGTGCAACCCACCTGGTCACACATCTCCTGGAGCAGTTTGCGGCGATCGGGGAACTTACGCCCATCATCCAGCACATACACCCGCTTGCGTTGGCTGGGATAATCAACAGCCATTGCCGCCAGAGCCGTCTTACGAACAATCTCAACATCCTCGTTGTAAGTGGGGATGTAAATATCCACGTTGGGCCACTGGGCCTGGGGAATTGTATCCAGGGGAATAGGGGTTCGGTGCTTCAGTTTAACGGTCTGGAAATAAGCCAGAATCAATGTGACAACCGCATATAACTCCGCACCGTACAGCAACAAACTGAAAAAGGTATTAACAGCCCCATCAAAGTTGAGGGTGTTGAAGGTGCGGTAGTAAAAATAGCGCAGGGTTGTAACGATGCTGAGCCACACCAGAAATAGGTGCAGGTACTCGCTGGTACGGGGCGAATCCTGATACCCTTCCAGGTGCACAATGAACCAGCCCAAACCAATCAGCAGGACGGCAATCCAGAACTGCGGCCAGAAGGGGAGGGGCGTCACAATGAGCGGAATGGACACCAGGATGACAGCACCGATGAGTGCTAACAGGGGCCATTGTTGCCGCTGGAATCGTCGCTCAAACCCGTCAGGCAGGCTCCGGAGCAGACGGACTAACCAGTGGCGTTGTCCAGGGGTTGCACGGGAAGTCATCACTCATCTCCGGAACGATTGAACTGGTTCAGATAAAACTGCGATGCACCAAACAGCAGCAGTGCCGAGCAGAAAATTCCAACGGGTAGGGCCAGCCAGTGGTCTTGCAAAAACTGGGAGGCCACGCGTAGGGGCGATCGCCGTCCAATCTGCACTTGGGGCACGGATTGCAAGAACTTTACGGTGTAAGCATTGGCATCATAGGGAGCTGGGTTATCAGTGTTACTGCTCACCAGAGCCGTATCTCCCTCCAACTGGAAGAAGAGGGAGTCGTTGCGGAAGAGGTCGCGCACTTCACTTAACCCGGCATCACTTTGAGCTGTAAGCCCCAACAGAACGCGATGAGAGTTCCAGGGTGACACCACTGATCGCACCACTCCTTCTCCATCAGGCAGGGTTTGAATCTGGGTCTGATCTTGCTGTCGAGCGAAGAAGTTGCCCAGGGTAAACCCATTGCTGGCGAACACGTCGGGGAGGGGGAAGCGATCGCGCACGCCAATGCCCACCAAATTCTTCTGGTCTCGGGCTTCCTGCGGCAAGCTATTCTGCCGATGTACGGCCAGTTGGATGGCGTCAGAGTCGCTCAGGCGGCCCAGGCGCTCGGCTACCTGCACCAGGGTGAGCAAATCCCCTCCGGTGGGTTCGTTGGGTAAAACAATTGCCGTCGCGGATAGATCCTGAGGAGCGGTCAGGGGAAAGCCCGCTTGCAGCAGCTTCAGGTCAGGCAAATTCACCACCTGTTCGCGTTTTACCTTAAACCGAGTGCTGTCCGCGTAGACCGTCGCCCACATCTGGTTATCAATGCTCTGAGTACAGGTGCTGCCCTGAAGGGGGGGCAGAATGAACTGCACCGTCAGCTTTGAGGTGGGCGTAATCAGGTCAGCGGGTAATTCCACACGTAGACGATCGTGTCCTCCCTTGACGGAGGTTAGCTGCTTTCCGGCGATCGCCACATCATCCAACCGCACCTCCACTGAAGCTCCTCGGGGATTGATCTGAGGGCTGTAGCTATAGTCCAATATCAGGGAGCTACCGGGTAGGAGCTTCTCATCGGGCAGGGGGCGAAAGTCGATAGCGATCGCAGGTGGCAAAGCACCCCGTACCGTCATGTCCTGATAGGAGCTGCCATCTCCCCGTTGTAAATCAGCCAGGGTGAACGAATTGCGATCGCTGGGCAGATAACGGGGCCACTGCCGGGGCGCAGGCGATTCTGCCTTGCTCGTCTGGCTTACTGTAATGAGCTGTCCGGCGCTGAGTTGGCGATCGGGTTGCACCAGAAACTGCACCGCTTTATCGACCCCGGCTGCCGTATTCGCCGTTGCTACCAACACTGGCGCATCGCCATCCCGAGTGGTGGCCAACATCAAAACTCCTGTATCTCCTCCCAGGGGGGACTTATTGGCATCGACCAATTGCCCATCTTTTACCGGGAGTGGTAGAGACAGGGTGCTGAGAACGGGTTGCTCTGCTGGGGTGCCCAGCACGATCAGCCGTTCATTTGAACGCAGATCATCAACTGATTGAATCAGGCGAGTTTGGATAGGACGGAACCGTTCTTGCCGCCCAAAGGAGGCTTGCATGCGGGCCACTGCCGTCAACCAGGCATCGGTCATCTGGGCCGGTTGGAGGTAGGCCAGTTGCTCAGGATCTAACCCCAGTGGATCGAGGAGAGGATAGGGATAGCGGGCAAAATCCAGGGGAACATCCTGAGATTCAAAGCTGAAGATTAGTTTAGAATCGGGCAAAATCTCCGTCCACAAATCCGGGTCATTCAGGGCGGGGCACTCAGCGGAATCGGTCTGTTGCACCAGCATGGAGATTTCGTTGAAATTCTGAATCAGGTTGGGTGGAATGTTGAACAATGCCTGCCCAATTTCAGAGCCCTTGCGATTGAGGGGAATGGTGCCGACGCTAGTGCCATTCACCCGCACCGTCATGGAGGAGCGATCGCTCAACAACTGCGGCGAGTGTTGAAACCGAATCATGGCCTTAGCCGATCGCACTTTCCAACTCGTCGGTCGGGTAAACCCAAGGCGGGCCTCGTTCATCCGTCCTTCTAACCGAAAGCGATTTCCCACGACTGGGCTGCGGTTAAATTCCAGAATGTATTGGTTGAGGGTGGGCTCCTCGGCGGGAGCCGACGAACTCGATGGGGCCTCGGTAGCAGTCACCGCAGGGCGATTAGAGGGACGGGAGGAACGGGAGGGACGGGAAGCAGGCTGGGTGCGGGGCGAGCGAGGTGCAGACTCCGCAGTTGCAGGACGCTCACGGCGGGGTGCCGCTGCCGGACGAGGACGGTAAACAGGTCGACTCGCAGGCTTTGGGGTTTGGACGGGAACTGGAGCAAATTGCTCAATCACCTGGTTTTCTTGCTGCCGGATAGGAGCATCAGTGGATTGGGCCAGGGAGGGCAAGCCCTGAAGCAGCAAAATCCCCAGACATCCGCTGAGTGATACCACTAAAAAACGCCGCCATCGGGGCCAATGGCACAATCGGGTGAACGGGTTAGAAGTTGACCGACGTGGGTGAGACATAGAAACTCTGTAGGACAAAAGGGTGACCGGAAAGCCCCGATACGACCAGGGATACAACGTTGTCGTTAAGGTGTGGGCCGGGCCTGCAGGAGCGTGTCCGGCACCAGCACCGGCGTGGATAAACCAAACCAGGCGAGGTTTTGCACGTAATAAGCATTGGGGTTATCCCAGATGCCATTTTGGTAAGTGGATAGAAGTTTGGGGTGGAGTTCAGCGGCGATCGCCGGGTCCACCACCTGGAACGCTGCGTAGAGCATGGCGTACTGGGCGGTTGCCTCGTAGGGCACTAGGGGTTTTCCGGCTAGATCAATGCGAGCGGGAATTTGCTGCTCTGCCTTCCATAAGGATTTGGGATGGTCAAGGCTCTGGCGTAGAAATGCGATCGCCCGCTCCTCCTTAAACCACTGGGCGTCTAACGTGACCCGCCACCAGACCCGGTAGGCATCAAACCCATACTGAGAGGACAACGACTCCTGATTGAGGACCGGTTGAACACTTTGGGTGCGAAGGTTGACCCGAACCCAGTCGCTGGGCAACCCGACATTCGAGAGCGTGGCAGCATTTTCTAACAAGCCATAGCTGTCCTCCACGAGCCGCATCCAATCATGGGTGTCATCCACCTGGGCAAACAGCCGAAATGCTGAGGGAAACAAGTAGGAGGGGTTGAGGAGAACCTCGTCGGGTTGGGGGCGGAACGCCTGTGCCGGGCCGGGAAGCAGGTAGAGAGTATTGCTTTCGTCAATGACGGCTTGTTGCCACAGATCCTTGAGTTTGGTACGGGCCAGCGTTAGGTATTCGGGCTGATTCCAACGGCGGGAGGCGAGGATGAGGGCGGCGATCGCATCCACATCGGCATCGCTGGCAAAATTGGCATCAATCGTGCCCCAGCTCTGATCCGGCTTCTGGCCCCACTTCCAGGCCCAGAGTGAATCTACCTGGCGATCGCCCTGCCACCGTTGCAGGTTGCTCTCGGCCCAGGCAAGGGTTTTCTCAAAAGTTTCGGGGTCATCCATCCACACGGCTCGGAGCATGGCGTAGGCTTGCCCTTCAGAAACGGTGCGGCTCTGGCTCTCCCAATCAATCACGCGGCCATCGTTCTGGATGAACCGTTGTTTGTAGGCTTGCCAGCTCTCTTTCAAAATGGTCTGGTCCGCGTCAGATAACCCGGCCAACCAGGGTTCTGCGGACAATGCTGCACCATTCGATGTGGGTGAGGCCGACGCTGTACTGGTTTCTGGTGGGGGTGTGGTATTAGAAGCTTTTGCCTGATCCTGGACGTTGACGCATCCTGTTAAGCCCCAACCCATCACGCCAATCAGTGACCAGCCCATCAACGAAAGGGTCAGCCTCATGGGGGAATTCGGTTTATGAAACGCCCAGAATGTGCGGGCGATGCTCGACCATCCAAATGATTTCGGCATGGAACAAATTAACCCGACCTGCTCATGGTTATAATTGCGGATTTTTGGATCTAAAGAAGATGTTTGAGGCCTACTTTGTAATCTCTTAATGAAAACGTTAGGTAATTCCAACGAAACATTAAATCCGCTCAATATGGATAACTCGTATAGATAGCTTTTAAAGCTGTCTATCAACCAAAAGGCTTATTTCCTAGTAGTTTATTCAATAAAACTACAAATGGATAAAATCTAAATTAAGATCTGTGATCCTTGCTAGACAAGGAATAGAGAAAATTTTGCCGACTGAAGCCATAGCTCAATCTGGCCTTCTACTTTTAGAGATTGATATGACAAAAAGCATGGAATTTTTCAAAAAATAACTACTTTTCACTTTGTATCCTCCTAAAGACATATTCAGGGGTAGCCGAAAGTAGGAGGTTTGCAATATCTCCACAATGGGTGTTGAAGGGTGGTATTTTCTGTTAGCTAATCTTGATGTTGCTGTACGAATTTAAGTCGTGTTTTTCGGCAGAAGGGCTATAGCAGCCCTTCTGAATCATTTATAAGGAGAGCCAGTTAGAAAACAGCTTGCTAGGGGCGTCGAATAAGTAGAGAGGCGATCGCCCTCCGCCTTCTAATACCGCTCCCACGGGGGTTGAAATCCCCGTTGTTGCAACATGCCTTCCTCAATCCGCTGAACTTCTGCGGCAAGGGCCGGATTGACACTTCCGGTAGCTGCCTGTTCTTGCTGCAACCCTTGCAGTTGTTGCCGTGCTTCCATGGGCCGCCCCTGGGCAGCCTGTAGTTGAATGCGAGCCGTGCGGGCTGTCATGTTTTGGGGATTGAGGTCGAGAACTTCGCTATAAAGCCGCTCGGCCTCCTGAAATTGCCGCTGCTGGAATCGCACCCCAGCGAGAGCCGATAGGGCATCGGCATTATTGGGATCTCGAGCCAAAATCCCCTCGTAGGTTTCACTGGCCAGGGTTAGGTTTCCTAACTGCTGAGCCAGTTGCCCCTGCACAAAGTAACCCCCCAGGTTATCGGGGTCCTGGGCAATCAACTGGCGGATGAGCGCTTCTGCCTCGGCTGGGTTACGCAGTGCAATCACCTGGGCCAACCGTAGCTGTAGCCCCGTATCCGTTGGGTTAGCAGCTAAAAGCTGCCGATACAGGTTCTCCTGCTGAGGATTGGGAGGCAGAATACTGACCAGGCTCACCAACTCCGGCGATACCTCAGCATTCGGCGTTTGCAACCAGGCTGTAAGATACGCTGTCGCCTGAGCTTCAGAGATCAGATTGGCCTGGTAAGCGAGGCTGGCCCGTCCCAATTGCCGGTTGAAATCTTGAGGATTACGGGCTACCAGTTGGTCATAAATAGCCAGGGCTTCCCCCACTCGCCCCTGTTGTTGCCGGATGCCGGCCAGTCCTTGCAACGCTCCATCAATTGCAGCAGGGTCAGTAATGCCGCTGGTCAGCAGGCTGGTATAGCGTTGGGCCGCTGCCTCTAGGTTGCCCTCCTTCTGATCGATGGCGGCCATCAGGAGTAAGATGCCGTTCATGTTCCGGCTTCCAGCAGGTGTCGCAGAGTAGGACGCCAACAGGGCTCTTGCTCCTGCCAAGTCATTCGTCTGAATGCGCATTTGGGCCATGCGGAAGGTCAGCAGGGGTTCATTCACCCCTGCCCCCTGGAGTGCCTCAAATAACGGCAGCAATTGGGGATCGGGTGGATCGAGAAGGACGAGAGCCTGGGCGATCGCTCGCAACTGCCCTGCTTCTCCTGGCAAGGTTGGAAATGTCTGCTGCAACTGCTGAGCCAGAGCCGAACGAGACAATCGCCCCGCCTGGGTCGCCAGCACCAATCGACGGATCTGCAAACCATAGTCGTTGGGCTGTTGTAAGACCAGTTGCTCGTAAAGCTGCAAAGCCAACAACCGTTCTGAAGGGATGCCGCTCAGGACATCGGCAGCTTCTCGGGCGATCGCCGTGTCCACCGTCGGTGCTTCCGTCAACACCTGCCGATAGAGCGCCGCCACCTCCGCCTGGTAGCCCGGTTGCAATGCAGCCATACTATTGAGCGCCCGAGCTAAATCCAATCGGGCATCCTGCCGCCCTCGCAGGGGAGCAACGGTGGCTTCCGCCTGAGCTAATTGCCCCAGGTCGGCGTAGGCGATCGCCAATGCCGAGCGTAGTCGAATTGCATTCTCATCTAACCGTTGGGAGCGGCGCAGTTGGGCATCTAGCAGGGCCGCTGCCTGAGCCGGATCGCCTGTTTCTCGCAGGGCCACCGCATAGGCAAGTGTGCTACTGGGGGAAAGCGTAGCTCCCTGGGCTCGCAGGCGATTAAATAACTCCAGGCCACGGGCCGGATCACCGCCATAGGTGTAAACTTCTGCCGCTGTGCTGAGAACGGCTGGATCAGGGTTTTGGGCGATGACTCGATCGTAATCAGCGATCGCCTCGGCTAATCGCCCCTGGTAAAAGTACAGCTTGGCCCGCTGAGCGCGAGCTTCTGTATTATTTGGCTCCCGTTGCAATAGGGTTGTCAGGGCTTCAATGCCTCGGGCCTGCCACTCGGGGCGGTACTCGCCCAATAACCCAATACTGGAGAGGGCCAGCGTATTGCCGGGGTCTAGTTGCAATACGCGCTCGTAAGCTTGCAACGCATCCGCATCACGGCCGGCCCGGCGATAGGCGATCGCCACCCCCAACTGTCCTTCCAAAGATTCGGAGTTTTGCCGCAGATAGCGCTCAAACTCGCTAATTGCCTGATCGACCAATCCCCGTCCTAGCAAACCGTAAGCTCGCTGAAGGGCTGCGGGGATCGGGGTGGTCTGAGCGATAGTCAGGTCTGGGCTTGCCTGAGCCAGCCCGACGATGGGTGAACCGACGATGATGCTGGCTATGGCCACGCCCATCAGGGTTGGAACCCCTTTATAAGCTTGCATCATGCTCTGCCTACCTTGATCTGGGTGTAATGTCAAAATCCGTGCGAACCCGCAACCCTGCAATAGTTTCTGAGAAATCATCAATCTGTTGCAGGGTAAATCCTAGTCGCAAATTGGGTAAGACCGGGAAGTCGTAGAAAAGCTCCAGGGCATCCGGCACGGGATTATTGCGATCGCGGTTCACCTCATCCGAGAGGTTGCGACCATAGGCCACTCCCAGGCGATCGTTCTGCATCAGTAGATCCAGGAAGCTGAAACCAAAGCTATAGGTATCGGCCTCAAAATCATCTCCCAGGCTATTGAGTTGGCCGTAGCGCGCAAACAATCCCAGGTTAAGGTCGGGGATAAACGTCTCTGCGTTCAGGCCGTAAGCTTCCAGGCGATCAGAATCGGCATCACCGGAAATATCAGTGTCACGCGAGGAGACATAGGTGCCTCGCAAAATGGCGTTCCCCACCCGAAAGCCCAGTTCTCCCGCAAAGCCATCCAGTTGAAAATCTCCAATACTTTCACCGGAAGAGAACCCTGCAACTCGTGCTTCCAGGTTGTCATTGAGGCTCCAGTTCACCACAACCCCAGGACGCGAGTCGATGTTGGCCGCAGCTAACGCCGGATTAGTCTGAAAGATGTCGTTAAAAAACTGGCTCGCTCCATCCTTCGCAAAGCTGTTGCGATCGAAGTAGGACGTGAGATCTACCTGACCCACTGTAAAACGAAGGTTAGGCACGCTCTCAGGAGCCACAGTTACATAGAGTTCATTAATATCAACCCCTTCATCCCCCAGGTCGGTAATCTCTTCATCCCCGGTAATCACGTCCAGGGTGCCGCCCACCACTACTCGGGGACTGAGGGGATACACCGCTGCTAACCGGGCTCGGGCTGAGAAGTCGTCGGCTGCATAGATGGCAACCCCCTGAAAACCCAGAGAGGGGGGCGTCAGAGCACTTGTGGGAATTGTGGGTTCAGGAGACTGAACCACTGATGCCGGAGGGGGCGCAACTCCCGGAGCCACCGCCGGGGCTCCATAGGTTGTTGCCGCGGGATACCCCGGAATCCCATAACCTGCTTGAGTGGGTGCAACCGTCGGATTTGGGTATCCCCCTGGGGTTGCATAAACCATGGGAGGGGGATAGCCCGCCGGGACTCCATAAACCACGGGAGTTGGAGCCGCCATTGGTGCTGGGTAAGCTCCAGGCGTCGCATAAACCATAGGAGCTGGGGCCGCCATTGGAACTGGATAAGCCCCAGGAACTGGATAAGCCCCAGGAGCGGGATAAGCCCCAGGAGCGGGATAAGCCCCAGGAGCGGGATAAGCCCCAGGAGCGGGATAAGCCCCAGGCGTTCCATATACAGGTACTGAATTCGCAGGAACCGGATAGGCTACTGCCGGAGTTCCAGAAGCCAGCGGTGCTGAGGGATACAGCGGGATCGCACCGGGTGTTGTAGGCGGCACGACCAGAACATAAACCGGGGCCTGGGCCGAGGCTGGGTCGGGGGGAGCTTCAAAGACCTCCTCTCGAAAAGTGGGTATAGAAGCGGGAATCGGGGGCGGGGGTGGTAAAGTTTGGGCGATCGCCTGCCCCCATTGCACCTGCACCGTTCCTGAAGATGGGGCCCCTACGGGAGTTGCCGTTGTAACAGGCGAGACCGGGGAAGGTGGAACGGATGCACTGGACGGTAGAACCTCAATCTGTGGGAGTGATTGAGCAATGATTACCGGAGTCGGTACGGCTGAAGCTGTAACCTGTGTAGCGGTATTCAAGGCAGAAGCCTCTACCTGCCTATCAGAGACAGATGCTTCTACGGGCGGTGCGGTAACATCTTGCACCAGAGCGACAACAGAATTTGGGTCAGAACCCGGCGAAGCAGGCAATGACTCAGCTGCACCTTGAGGGTTTTCCGTGAAAAACGGCTCCTCTAGCCCATTAGCCAGGACAGGGAGCTGCCAGATGTTCGTGATAACAAGGGTTAAAGCCAGGGGAGTTGAAAGGCTCAGCCAATAAGAAATACGAGTGATAGGAGCCAACCAGACATATTGTTTCATCTGTTTATCCACAGAACGGCACACGGCTGAGAGAAACTCCTAAAATGCAAGTATTTATCTTTACAATTGGGGCTTTAGCGCGCGCCCCATAATCGAGATGCTGCGGCATTTTTGGAAAGGCGCATTTCAGTGGCATACGTATATTAGAAATTGAGTTACCTGATTGTTGTCGCACCCTGAATACACCATGTTTCTACTCAAACCCCTCTCAGTGCTCCTTAAATGTTTGCTTGTAGTGGTGAGCTTGTGGGCGATCGCCGGATGCACCTCTATTCCTCTGTCAAGCCCATTTGTCTCACGAGAACCCGTCGACGTCAATCTCAGTATCGATGCAGTAGAAGCCACAGAAACCGGAGGGGTTTACCGCCTAACGGGCCATACTAATCTACCGGAAAGCACAAAACTGAGCCTGTCGGCCATTCGTCGTCTGGACACGACGGAAGCTGCGTCCTTTAACCAAGAACCCAGCTACACCATCCTCGACCGCCAGATCACCACCGTTCAGCAGGGAACCTGGGAAGCGGCCTTAAATCTGTGGCGCGTTGCCCCCTCTGGCCAGTACCAGGAAGCCTGGCAACTGGAGGCGAAAAACTTGGGTGTTGCGCCCAAGCCTTCGGAAACTGTGCTGTTTCAGGCTACCCTTGAACCAACCCAGCAATCTCAGAACCTGGAGTCAGCCCTGGAGCGATCGCGCGTTCTATTACGGGGCGATCGCGTTCGCTTTACGCCCGATGGCGAGGTCTACGTCTATACCAGTCGAGATCTAACCATTGCTCTCCCGACAGGTCGTACGACGCCCCCTGTAGCGCAGCAGCCAGCTTCACCTCCTGTTAATCAGGCAGCTCAACCCAGCCCTGCGCCACTCACGTTGGACGCCACCAGTGCACCCCTTAACCCTGATGAAATGTTGCGATAAAGCGTAACCATTCCGGGTTGTACCATCGAGCTAGGCAGCCCGGATGTTCTGCTTTTCTGCACTGTGTTCTAATACACTGTGCTTTTCTACTTCAGCCATCAGAACTTTGATCTGGTGCAGAAGTTCACTGACGGTTTGGTTGCTAGCAGCAGTCTGCTGGGGAAGATGGGCTTCCTCAGAGCGGGTCTGGCGCAGGTAACCGGTGTACGCCTGTGCTCCTGGCATAGCCATCCGTGCTTTTTCCAGCACTTGCTTGTGGCTCGTGCTGTTCAGTGTGTTTCCAGATGTGGCGGAAGTAGACAAACTATGTAGCATGGGCTGAGACGAGTGGGTGTCAACGTTAGGTGACACAGCCTTCACCGGGTGATCCGGCCCTGTAGAGCCGTTGTAAACGACCGTGAAGCTAGATGTCTCCAGGCCAGAGCCAGATGACAAGAGAGGTTGTTCTTCAGCTTCTAGAAAATAGCCCAACGAGGACGACTGTAATCGCGCATCTGAGAACCGGAGTTCTTCAATCAACGCTTCTTTTTCACGTAGATGTTGCTGTAAAACCGAAATTTGTTCTTCAGTGCGAACTGATTTTCGGGCAGACATCCGCCATCCCAGTAATGTCGCACTAGTCAAGCCAATGCCGAGGCTACAGGCTGTAGTGAATCCCAAATAAGGTACTGCCAGCTCTTCAATACTTCCTTGGTAGACGGGTTGCCCCTTCAACTCAACAAGTACAGGTTCTTTCGGCACAGAAACGAACGGTAAGGCCAGAGCCGTGAAAACGGCTCCTGACAGAAGTGTCGCGGGAACTAAAACACGATGGAATAAGGAAGGCATAGCGGTAAATGTGGATAGATATGCAGGGATCCGAGAAAGGAAATTGCCCATCCAGGTTTGGACAAGCCAAACTCATACAGTTAGCCAGGACCTTCTCAACGCTGTCCTTGAACAACCTGGTAAAGATACCGAGATTGTTATGTGCAAGTGTATCGGTAAATATATGGAGCTAGATTTAGGCAATGTGAACTTTCAGGCCGATATGTGAACTTCCTGTTAACTTGCCTCTTGGAAATCCAAAAAATGCTTGATAGTGAAGGGTTTTAGAAGAAGTAGATTTTCAATATCTTTCTAACTTAGAAATAATCTTTATTGGAAATAGTAATAAATTTTGTTTCCCTTTTGATAATCTCCGTCTTTAGGCGGATGGGCTGGTCTAAAGCATGTAATAAGGCAATTGCTTCTTAAGCTGAAGTGCTTGCTATACAAATACTTCACCGAATGTGTCTAGTAGCGTAAGTGGGTTTTAATGTAGCGAGTTATATGAGTAATTCTTGTTTTATTCATAAGCACTATTTTAGATATAGCTTATTTAGAAGTAATAGTTTTTGAAGAGTTTTATATCTAAACGGCACCTGTCTAAAGTCAGATTTTGCACGTGAAATTGCCTGTTAAGGCATAGGTGGAGAAGTTTGCTAGCTGCCTCAGCAATAACACGTAGATTTATTGGCTTAGTAAGCGGCAACTTTTTTATTTTTTTACGTCTTTATCAAGAGATGGCTTGTTCAGGGCCTGTCCACTACAGCAGTTGGCGAGGGCATCAGCATGAGCATGTTGACGAGACGGCGATCGCACAACCCGAAATGGCCTCCCCCTTATGGCAACCTTGCCCCATGGCGTCGGCTAGTTGAGCGTTTTCTATTACCCGGTGTACTGGCCTTTGGCCTCGTTGTCTTTAACGCCTGGTGTAGCGTTCCGATGCAAAACAACTCAGTATTGCCTCCCCTATCTACTCAAGGGGAACGCATCGTTGACGCCCAAAATCAACCTGTCCTCTTGCGGGGTGTGAACTGGTTTGGCATAGAAACTGAAACCCAAGCTCCCCACGGCCTTTGGGCACGCGACTATAAAGACATGCTGAGTCAGATTCGTCAGCAGGGGTATAACGTCATCCGGTTACCCTATTCTGTCCAAGGATTGCGGAGCGATCGCACCAACAGCATCAACTTCAGCATCGGCAGTAACCGTGAACTGGAAGGCAAAACTCCCCTGAAGGTGATGGATGCCATTATCCAGGAAGCAGGCCGCCAGGGTTTAATGATTCTGCTGGATAGTCACCGCCTCAACAATCAGCGTATTCCCGAGCTCTGGTATGGTGACGGGTTTACCGAGGAGGATTGGATTAACACCTGGACGATGCTGGCAGAGCGTTATCGCGACCAGCCGAATGTGATCGGGGCAGACTTAAAGAACGAACCCCATGGAGCAGCAAGCTGGGGGACAGGCGATCGCGCGACAGATTGGCGTCTGGCTGCTGAGCGGGCCGGTAACGCCATCCTCCAGGTCAACCCTAACTGGCTGATTGTCGTAGAGGGAGTGGAACGCAATGTACCGGGGCAACGGTTATCGGCGCACTGGTGGGGTGGCAATCTTGAAGGGGTACGAGACAACCCGGTGCGGTTGTCTGTGAACAACAAATTGGTTTACTCGCCCCATGAGTATGGCCCAGGAGTAATCAATCAGGCCTGGTTCTCAGAGTCCACCTTTCCCCAAAACCTGATAGAACGATGGGAAACGGGTTTCAATTACATTGCTCGGCAGGGTATCGCCCCAGTCTTGATTGGTGAGTTTGGTGGACGACAGGTGGATGAGCGATCGCCCGAAGGCGTCTGGCAACGGCAACTCGTGACTTATATTCAGCAAAATAATCTGCACTTTACTTACTGGAGTTGGAATCCCAATAGCAGTGATACTGGCGGGATTCTGCTGGATGACTGGCAAACAATCGATGCTCCTAAGCAGAATCTCCTCAATCAGCTTCTCCCCGTCTCTGGTTACAGTGGTTCCTCTTCACCCTCACCCACTCCCTCCACTTCTCCTACTCCCCCTACTCCGAGTCCATCCCCCAGTCCCACTATTAACCCTGGTTCTTCACCTGATATGAGTTTGCAAGTCATAACGCAAATTCAATCGGATTGGGAAACGGGTTTCTGTGTTGCCTTTCAAGTCCGTAATAGCGGCACAACCCCCGTGAATAATTGGCACCTGCGATTTCAGATGAATCAAGCAACGATTAACAATAGTTGGAATGGTACTTTTAATCGCCAGGGTAGCGATTACACGGTAGAGGCACCGGACTGGGGACGGACACTTGAGCGCGATCGCTCAGTAGATATGGGCTTCTGTGCTAACAAGACTGGCAGTGATTACCAGCCGCGTCAAGTTCGGGTTGAATTGATGTAATTTTCGAGTGCCGTGCGTCGCGCGGCACTCGAAAATACCATTTTGACGTGTATTCTGTTCATGCCATAATAAGCACTTCAGTTTGTTGCTTATTATGGCTATTCAACTCAGTTCGATATAACTGAAATCTATCTTTAGTTTTGGATTATGCTGTTGAAATTCCTCTAACTGATAGGTGAATTCTTCTAAAGAATACCGTCTAATGAGGTGTTTCATTCTATAGCTATTTAGAGCGAAGCAAATGCCTCAATCTCTTGCTCCGCTTTCTCTATATCAAACATCAATTCCTAAAGAGCCAGAACCGAAGCGACTGGCCTGGCTAGAAGGCATTCGGATCATTTCTGCTGTCATGATTTTGCTATATCATGCCCAGCTGTATTTCGGAAATTATGCATTCACACCGCAGCCCACTGGATTGCTTCACAATCTAGAAAATTTATTGGAGATGGGCGATCGCACGGGTATTCCACTACCCATGCGAATGGTTGCGATTCCATTTTGGTTTGGCTTTCAGTTTCTAGATATCTTTATCTTGATGAGTGGCTTCAGCCTGGTGCTTTCTTTAAAGCGACAACCATTAGCCACAGGTCAATTTCTTAAGCGTCGCCTATTGCGTCTACTCTTTCCTTTCTGGACAGTCGCATGGTTGTCCTATCCCGTATTGTGGATAATTGGAACGCTAACAAATAGTTATAAGCCTGATGCATGGCATAGCTTCACAGGCCTAACCTTTCCGCTCACGATGGACTATCGGGGCACCTTGCTCCTTTCCACCAGTGGTCCCTGGTGGTTTATTCCTCTGGTTATTAGTTTTACTCTGGTTTTTCCCCTCCTCTGGCATCTGCTACAGCGTTGGGGTGTCCGTAATCTCCTATTACTGAGCTTGCTGCTAACGATCGTCTATCGAATTCTGGCTATCTATGTATTCGGTGGGCATCCTACTTACGTTGTCATCGATACACCCGCTCATGAAGCTCCCTTTCAGCTATTTTTATCGAAACTTTGTACCTTTGTTGCTGGAATGGCGATCGCAGTAGCTTATCAAAAGGGACGTGGGCCTATTTTTTGGAGCCAACGTCGAGCTCTTATAATGGGTAGCCTGCTTTATATAGCAGGGTTCTAGGTACAGGACAAAAATTGAAGGACGTGGAAAAACTCATCGATGAATAACTCCAGATTCAGTAGGATTTGACGCAGGTGGTCGAAACCATAGCGAAAGATACTCTTGGCTT
>NZ_JAMPLB010000052.1:0-48052 GCF_039962325.1 Leptolyngbya sp. PL-A3 | reverse complement strand
CGAGGATGTTCCATTCTTCATCAGTGAGGCTGCTGGAATATGGCATGGTACCTTGGTTCAAGGGATTTCAGTACCTTAATTTGAGATTGTAAAGATGTCAAATGGGTTCTATAAGGCATAGCAAAATTGGGCCGCAGTTGATAGACTTCTCCATTAGCTACTAAACGAATTTGTCAACTTACCAATCCTAGTTTGGCCGAGGTACGAAACCCCTGGAAATAATAGCCTGACCCAGTTTTGGTGGGAAACACTTCCGGGTGTTGGGCAATTTTCTGGTCGAGGTATTAGCGGAACGCCTTGCGGTTCCAGACTAAGTGTTGTATTCAACGCTACTGACGGAAAGACAGATTGTCTCCGGGAACCGTTGAGACGCCCTCGCTCACACGAACCTCACTCCTGAAGACCTACCTTTGAGTTTACCAGTCCTACCAGCTCTAAATGAGTTATGAGATGAGTTGCGAGAGAGGGTGTGGGCTACGTCCACATCCTCTCTCAACTCATTTAGGATTACTACGGTTACTCTTGCTTAACAATAAAATACGGCAAATGGCTAATAGAGAGTTCACTTGTGCAGAGGTAACTTGTTCAGTGATAAGAACACCTATATCTGAACTGCACATCTCTAGAGAATGTTCACGTTTGTTAAGATATACTACTTCTCTTGAAAAACTAGATAATGGTCGAGATCTGTAATTCTGCCTAATTGAGGCGTGGTTATACCAGGAGCTATCAACCTGAAGGCTGAAACCCGGAAGCCATTATATAAAAAGGAACTGAATTAGCTTACGTGTACCAGTAAAATTCAAAATACCTAAATTTACATTGGTTACTCAAGAAATCTATATTGTTGCGGATTTTGGATCAGTCCTAATTTCTCCTCGTTGAGCGTTCAACTTAAATTGTCTTAACAATTGAATAACTACACAAAAAATAGGTGTTGTGGATGTGTTAAAACATTTTACAAATCATGCTTAGAAAACAGGGTTATCAACAACTCAAGACCTTAAAAAAGTGGAGAAGCAATAGGCGAAATCGGCTTTTTCTTGGGTTGGCTTGGAACCGTGTTCGCTGGTTATCTGCACTCATGTTCATTAGTCTGTTCCTGGCTTTACAAGTTTTTCCTGCAGTCTCTCATCAGTTATCTGGGATTTCAATCGTTGCTGCCCCCAGGAATGTTTCTACAGAGAGAACTATAGGTTTTCCTGTTAAAGGAAATGATTCGCGTTTTGTTTTCTCTAAAGAAACGCAGAGTGAGAATCCAATCACTCTGAGGCAGGGCGAGGATACTTCCTTACAAAGGTTGCTGCAACAGGGGAATGACTTATATGCTGAGCATCGATTTCAGGAAGCTATTGATCTTTGGCTAGAGGCCGCTCAAAGTTACCAGGCTCAGGGAAACTCTACTTACCAGGCCATGGTGCTGACCTATCTATCACTGGCTTATCAGGAGTTGGGAGATTGGCAGCGGGCTGAAGAATCGATTGCCATCAGTCTGGCACTACTACACCAACATTCTGGTAACAACGCACCACAGCAACAACTAGTAGCCCAGGCTTTGAATGCAAGAGGGCGCTTGGAGCTGTCATTAGGGCAACCGGAGGTGGCACTTGAAACTTGGCAGCAAACTACTCATCTTTATCAACAACTTAATGATGCAGTGGGAATGGTTGGAAGTCTAATTAATCAATCTCAGGCTTTAGAGGCAACTGGCCGTTATCGACGTGCCTGTACGACATTGCTAGCAGCCATCGGTCGTGAAACATCTTGTGAAGAAATTACTTTTGAGGATGTTGAATCATTAGTGCGGACGTTTCAAGCGAATACGCAATTAGATTTGACCATTCGCGCTTTAGGATTACGTAATTTGGGCAATGTTTTACGATTGATCGGTTATTTGCCTCAGTCTCAGCAAGTTTTGGAGCATAGCCTGGAATTTAGCCAGGAATTGCAATCTGCTCAGATAGAAAATGCGACGTTACTCAGCCTTGGCAATACTGAGCGAGCCCTCTATTACCAGGCTAAAGATTTATATGAACGAACGGAGCGAGAAGGTGATCGCGATCGCACCCAAGCCACCGCTCAACAGGCACTGAACCGCTATCAAGAAACTATTACAAAAAGCGCGAGCCATCCTTATACCACCATTATTGGTATTCAAGCACAAGTACAACGGCTCAGCCTACTCATTGACTTTCAACAGTGGCAACAGCAGAACAGTTCTACCGTTGAAGTAAAGGATTTACAGCCAGAGATCCAGGCTCAAATTGGAGCATTGCTAGATGCGAATCTTGCAAATTTACCACCAAGCCGTACCCTAATTTTGGCTCAACTGAATTTTTCCAAGCAACTTATTAAAGCTGGAGCGCAATGGTTCAACACTGCTGTTGAGCTGACCCAAAGGGCACGGCAACAGGCCAATGAACTACAGGACGAGCGATCGCAATCCTACGCTCTAGGAACACTTGGGGAATTGTACGAACATCTCGGCTTGGTTCAGCCAGAACAGTTGTTTCAGGCTCAACAGTTAACGGAATCTGCATTAGGCTTGGCTCAAGCTGTCCATGCCTGGGAAATCGCTTATCAGTGGCAGTGGCAGCTAGGGCGAATTTACAAAGCGCTGGGGGAAGATGAGAAGGCGATCGCCCATTATCAAACAGCTGTAGAAACGCTACAGGTCGTGCGAAGGAACTTAGTGGCGATCGAAACCGATTTACAACTCTCCTTTCGCGATACAGTAGAGCCAATCTACCGAGAACTGGTTAGCCTGCTTCTACAAGCAGAAGGTAACAACCCTAGCCAGGAATATTTACAACAAGCGGCCCAATCAATTGATGCATTACAAATTAGTGAGTTAGAGAACTTTCTACGCTGTAATCTGGCTCCATCAATTGCAATTAATGAAGAGTCCGTTGATCCAACCGCAGCTGTTCTTTATACCATAATTTTAGATGGGCAACTGGCTGTCATTCTTAAATTACCACAGTCAGAACAGCTCCAATTTCATGCCATTTCTCGATCTGCAGAAGACATCGACCAAACTCTCAAACGTTTAAGACGAGAGTTGGTTCGTCCTTACATTTCTCCAACGGGTTTGTCTCTAGCTCAAGAAGTTTATAGCTGGCTAATCCAACCGGTAGAAGCCGTTCTTACCGAAAATCAGATCAAAACTTTAGTTTTTGTTCTGGATGGATCATTACGCAACATTCCAATGGCGATTCTCCATAATGGCCAACACTATCTGATTGAACAGTATGCTGTTGCCCTGGCACCTGGGTTGCGACTTCTAGAACCACGTCCCCTCAGTACCTTTGATTTAAATGTCCTAACCTTTGGGTTATCAGAAACGCGGCAAGGCTTCCCGGCTCATGAAGGATTCGCGCCTTTAGAAAATGTTGAGACCGAGTTACGGGAAGTCCAATCTTCCATTTCAAGCCGCACATTAATGAATCAAGCGTTCACCAGCAACGCTATGCGGGATTGGGTCAATACGTCACCCTTTCCCATCGTTCATCTAGCAACTCATGGACAATTTAGCTCAGATCCAGAAGAGACATTTATTCTGGCATGGGATGAACGCATTACTATTAACGAACTGAGCGCCATTCTTCACAGTCGAGATTCGAGTAATCCTCATCCTATTGAACTATTGGTATTGAGTGCGTGTAAGACTGCTGAAGGCGATCGCAGAGCCGCGTTAGGTTTAGCCGGGATCGCTATCCAGTCAGGAGCAAGGAGCACAATTGCGTCTCTCTGGGCTGTTGATGATCGCTCAACGGCCAATTTAATGGGCTTGTTCTATCGGGAATTAGCCAATACTAGTTACCCCATTGGACGAGCAGAGGCCTTGCGCCGCGCCCAAATTACATTGTTAAATTCGTCTGGCTATCAAGCTCCCCGCTTTTGGGCTCCTTATATCCTGCTCGGCAATTGGTTGTAGTCACATGGCCTGATCATGACAAATCCAGAGTCGTTTGAAATTGAAATAAAAGTAGTATCACCTGTTGATAGTTATGCCTAGAAGAGTTAGATCCCGCCGAATTCGGCGTACTGCTGTCGCTAATGCTCGCACTGAGCGAGACTTTACCTTATGGGGTGAGGACTGGGGGGATAATTGGAACTTACAGGATGTGGTCACGGATGAGATTATCTTTGCGCCCGGACAAACGACCCAAAATATGGGGTTTACAATTCGTGGGGATAACAGGTTTGATGGAACGCGCGCATTGGTTTGGACGATCGACGAGGATGCTAATTTTGGGTTTAGCCAAGACATCTATGTTTTCAATGAGGCGATCGCTGGTGATCCCATTTTCCAGCCTGGCTCTCCCGATGAGCCAAGCGAGTGGTTCATCGACTCGGCTCCCCAGAATATTCCTTTGCAACTGAATAGTTCGATTCGAACCGTTACTATCATTATTGAAGACGATGAGCTACCCGAACGTATTCTCCGAGGTACCGAAAACGGTGACACCATTCAGGTACCCAATAATGACTTTGTGAACGCACAAAATCGCCTACCTGCCTCTCTATACGGTTACGCCGTTTATGGTTATGGTGGCAATGATTTGATTCAGGGGGCAGATGGTATTGATGACTTGTTCGGATGGGATGGCGATGACACCCTGCATGGGCAAAATTCATCGGATTACCTGGCCGGTAATCGAGGAAATGACCAATTATATGGTGAACCCGAAGCGGCCCCAAATTCATTAGCGGCTGGTAGTGACCTGCTTGACGGGGGAGATGGTAACGATTCTTTGTTTGGTGGCCCTGGTACCGATACTCTTTTTGGTTCGGTAGGCAATGACACCCTACGAGGTGGCAACACGACAGAATCAGGTGCGGATCTCCTCTCTGGAGAGGAGGGATCCGATGTTTTGTACGGCGGGGGTGGTCAAGACACTTTAGAGGGGGGAACAGGGACGGATCGTTTTGAGTTCTATGATCCCCTTAATGATGGGGATGATTTTATCATTGACTTCAATCCGTCGAATGAAAATCTCTACATCTATCTAGGAAATGCAACGAATAGTTCCCGGATCTACCGTAATTCTGGTTTAATTTTTCAGCCCAATTTGACGCTCTCTGCCGATCAATTTGTTTCCTTTGATCAGGCTCAAGAAGTTAATGTGCAGGCACGGGATGTCAACGATCGATTTCTCTACAATCGCCGTTCTGCAACCCTATATTTCGATCGCGATGGAACGGGATCGGCTGCAAGGCAGCGTATTGCGGTCTTACGGGATCCGACAGTTCCCCTTAATCCAGCCAGTCATCCAGAACTCTCAGCGACGAACTTCATCCGATTTGGTGGGATGGAAGGTAATCGGATTATTGCGGATCCGGCAGGCAGCTCTATAAATGGCACCGGTAGAGATGATTGGCTGATTGGTAGAGAAGGGGCTGATCGGCTTAACGGCTCAGTTGGCAATGACATCTTAAATGGTGGTTCGGGAAATGACACGCTCATCGGTGGTAGCGGTGATGACATTTTGTATGGAGGAACCAACGAGGATAGGGGCCAAGGCGGTGCAGGCCGAGATCTCTTCGTCCTTCAAACAGGTCCTGGAATCTTGACCATTGTGGATTTTGAGCAATTTCAGGATCAGTTGGGAGGGGTGCAGGGAATTAGCGTGAATAACCTG
Organism: Leptolyngbya sp. PL-A3; assembly: GCF_039962325.1. NCBI lineage: Bacteria > Bacillati > Cyanobacteriota > Cyanophyceae > Leptolyngbyales > Leptolyngbyaceae > Leptolyngbya > Leptolyngbya sp. PL-A3. Next base: position 42,407 of record NZ_JAMPLB010000052.1, on the reverse strand, counting down.
GTCTTTGAAGATCAGGGATCAGGAACGTTAATCCGCTTGGGAACTGATTCTCTGGCCCTAGTGCAAGGCATTCTTCCCAATCAAATACGACGCGGTGCAATTGTCCCAGTTCCGCCGCCGCCTGTATAAGTCGCTCAACGTATGAGGTAACTGTGATGCTGCGCACTAGCTTGTTCAGTTTGCGGTCGCTCACACTCTTGATGATTGCGATCGGTAACACGTTCCTATGTCCACCTGTAGCTCAATCCCAGGTTCGTTCAGACGGAACCTTACCGAATCCCACCCTCGTCCGATCTCAGGGTAATCGGTTGGTTATTACGGGAGGCTCTCAGGCAGGCACCAACCTGTTCCACAGTTTTCAGTTGTTTTCTGTGCCAGGAGGAGAGATTGCCTCCTTCCGGCTTAGCAATGGCAATACCACTAATGTTATTTCCCGTGTTACCGGGCCTGCGGCTTCCCGAATTGATGGTGGTATTGAGGTACTGCAACCGAATGGGGCTGTGAGTCCAGCCAACTTTTTTCTGATCAACCCCCACGGTATTATTTTTGGCCCTAATGCGTCACTCAATATCGGTGGGTCGTTTCTCGCCACGACTGCTGAACGGCTAACTTTCGCGGATGGGACTGCTTTTAGTGCCGTTAACACTCGATCTTCTCTACTCACCGTAAGCGTTCCTACTGGTTTGCAGTTTGGCCTTTCCCCCGGCCCCATTCGTAATGAATCGCTCGTCCCTTTGCTGGATGAGAACGGCAATGTTGTTTTGGATGAACAGTCAGGAGCAATTCTTTCTGGTGGACTACAGCTCATTCCGGATCGAACATTAGCCTTCATAGGAGGGATGTTGGCTTTTCCTGAAGGAGCCGTAACCGTTCCAGATGGTCGAGTCGAATTTGGCAGCGTGGGAGCCGGAAGTACTGTCCGTCTTGTTCCGGTAGATGAAGGTTGGCGTATTGACTACCAGGGAGTTCAGGATTTTCAAGATATTTATTTTGATGCGGCAACTATTGATGTCAGTGGCGAGGGTGGCGGCAGTATCCAAGCACAAGGGAGACGCGTCACCCTTACGAATGAAACCTTCTGGTTTGCTGATGTATTTGATCGAGATGGCGGCGAAATTAGAATTCGTGCTTCCGAGGTGCTGATGGATGGTTCATCAGAAATTTTATCCGCTTCGGAAGGAGCGGGTCGAACGGCCAATATTGTGGTTGAGGGCGATCGCCTGACCTTGCGGAATGGATCGAATATAACCCTAATAAACACTGCATCAGGCAATACCGGAAACCTGACAGTGACGATGCAGGATTCCATTGATCTGCAAGGGGGTGTTGTAGAGGACAACGAGTGGCTTCCCAGTGGCTTGTTTAATCAAATCGGCGGATTCGAATATCCAGATACCGAGGGAAATGGAGGCAAGATTACCCTGACAACCTCCAGCTTGAACGTTTTGAGTGGTGCACAAATCAGCACTACCACCTTTGCCATCGGTAATGCAGGGGCAATCCAAGTGACAACTAACCAAGTTGTATTGGATGGGGTTGCGTTAAATGAAGGTCAGCTATTTGCCCCTCGTTCTTTACCGTCTGGTAGTGGAATTTTTGCTGGAACAGAACAAGGGTCACGTGGGGATGGAGGCGCATTATCTCTTACCACCGAACAGCTCAGTATTCTGAATGGGGCTGTCCTGCAAACGACCACTTTTGGTTTGGGGAATGCAGGCGATATGCAGGTACAGGCTTCCAACTTTATCCGGGTATCTGGTGCCGATATCGAGAACCGTTTTCCCAGTAGTATTATTGCGTCATCAGGTGGCATCCCTGGCACTGGATTCGAAGGTTTTCCAGAGGCCACAGGCCGGGGAGGTACCTTGCAGATTCAGACAGATAGGTTACAACTCACCAATCGCGGCACGATCGCCGTCGGCAGTCTAAACTCGGATGAAAACCGGGCACGTGGTGGCGGTAGGGCTATCATCGAAGCTAATGTCATTGAGTTATCGGATAGGGGCAGAATTCTGACAGCAACAGCTTCGGGGAACGGAGGCGATGTTCAGCTTCGAGCCAGAGATCTCATCTTCTTGCAGGATAACAGCCAAATCTCCACCAACGCGGGAAGCGCGCGCACTGGGGGAAACGGTGGCAATATCACAATTGATTCTGGGTTTATTATCACAGCGCTACCTGAGAATAGTGACATCACTGCCAATGCCTATAACGGTGCAGGTGGGGCAATCGCCATCACCGCAAGAGGCGTTTTTGGGATAGCAGTTCAGCCCGCATTAACCAACCAAAGTGATATTACCGCCAGTTCTGAATTAGGGGTGAACGGAACTATTCAAATTAATGCTCCCAATACAGACCCCACCCGTGGCTTAGTCGCCCTTGCCAGCACGCCCGTCAATGCCCAACTGGATCAGCGCTGTCAGACAGGCGGTAGCACGACAACCAGCCGATTTGTCGAAACAGGCCGGGGAGGACTTCCGCCGGGACCAGATGCAATGCTTGGGGGTAGCGGCGTTTGGGATGATCGGCGATTACCCACAGAGTTTGCCGATACGACAGTGCAACCTGCCCAATCAGTTCAACCCGCCACCCCACTTTCTTCTCCATCATCGCCCATCATTGAAGCTCAGGGATGGATCAGGAGCGATCGCGGAGAAGTCGTTTTAACAGCCAATTCACCGACTGTTGTACCCTATAGTTCCTGGCAATCACCTACCAACTGCCAAAATTTGTAAGCGTCCTTGTATGGACTCAGGGCGATTGCTCTTCCTCGCAGCAGGTTGATAGGGGAGCATTAGCGATCGCTTCCAGGCCAACAGAATCAAGGAAACTGCTCCACTGCCGCCTCAGTGTTAGATCATTTTGATTAGCTCTGCGGAGATTCACTATCAAGGTCAGGGCATCATGCCAAATGCCGTGATTGGCATAAAGTACTAGACGTTCTTGATCCAATGTGTCAGAAGACAAGGCAGTGGTTAAAGTGTCATCGGGTTCAATTCGTTTGATGAACCCACCTACAACAAGTGGTTCAGATGAATGACTGGTGTTGCTCTCCACAGAAAAGACCCAGTGATACACATGGCCTACTTCTAGCGGTTGCTCTAACAGCACACCAATAATACCTGTAGTATTTTCGAGGGTGACAGGTTGTATAAATGTCGGTTGCAGCGCCTCATTGAGTAGCACAAGTTCGGCAATCGCCCCTTCACGAGCAAATTCCGGTAAGTAAAACCAAAGCGTTGGCTGTTCTGAGATTGTCAATGCCATCGCAGCGTCGGATCGGGCACTACATCCGCTCTCATCCATAGAAACCTCTTGCTGCCCCGGCACCAGGGCAATGAGCAAATCTAAGCAGGCATTCCGTGAACCCGCAGAGGTACGGCTCGGTGGTCGGCCTTCGTTTTCAAAGTCCTCTGCTGGGGCATTAAAGAGCAATTGGCCTGGAGCAACAGATTGACTTGGTTGAGTGGTCTGCGCGATCGCATCAAAATTGGGTAATAGAACACTACTGAGTGTGCTGATGAGGAGAACACTACTGAGGGGGAAGTTGAGAGAGGGCATAATACCTCCTACCACCGTAAACAGAATGGGAGTTAGATTGATTCAGGGAGTGCATGAGCACAACACTGCTACCTCCAATACTCAAAGCTAGCGCGGCTGATACAAAGGGTAGCCACCACCCTATCACGAGCAAGCCAAAACATATGCCGTAAATAAGGGCGATCGCGATCGCCAACCTCAGTCCTATCATGAAGAGGGAGCGGCTCGAAAGACCTGAGTTTGAAGATCCAATCTGTACAAGGGCCGCACCGACTAGAGCACAAGCACTCATCCAAAACAATTCCCCCCACTGAGGCAACCATCGCAGCAGGGGGCGTTGATCGAGAACCGCACTGATGATTTGGCTGATCATATGAGCATGAACAATCACACCAGGCATGCGATCGGCTAAATTACCACGGTCGTAAGGTGTGAGATGCACATCTTTGGAATTAGTAACACCAATTAAAATGATGCGATCGCGAACCAGATTCAGCAACTGAGAATCCAGTTCACCGTTCAGAATTGATCGTAACGAAACACGTTCAGGTTCAGCTTGGCGATAGTTTAATAGAATTTGATAACCTTTCGCTTCATCAACAGGTAACTGATAGCCTCCAGCGTTATAGGGCAGTTTTGGAAAGATGGCTCTACCCATTTGGATCTCGCCTTTGGTATTACGCTGTAGTTGGATCTCAGCCTCTGCCTTTAAATAGTGCATCGCCAAGCGTAAGCTTAAGGATTGGCTGGTAGGGCATTCTGTTACAGAAGTCATTCCTAAAAACTGACGGCGAATCACATAATGAGGGTCAACTGGAACATCGCTAAATCCTAAATTCTCCTTCTTGGTAGTCGGTGGGGCAGCAATTGTATGGGGGTTGTCAGCCGTGGCTGCAATTTCGCAGGTTGCCACAAAAGCAGGCATTTGATTGAGCATGGTCGCTAGTTCAGGTGCAAATTCAAAGTCATGAAAAATATCTAACCCAACCGCACGCGGCTGATAGGGATTCACCTTTTGCAATAATTGCATCAATGCCTGATCCGACAATGAACCATGCCGTGCCATCCCCTGCACGTCCTGGTACTCGATGTCTGCTTCATCAATCGTGACGACAAGCATGCGATCGTCTACCCTTTCTGCTGGACGTAGGCGCATCAACTGGTCAAAAGTTTGTAATTCCAACGATTGCAAAAAGCCCAGCGTTTGCAGTCCCCAGACCAGGCCAATTACAAGAATACTGGCGAGGGCGATCGTATTGCGAGGAGGAACCTCATGGGTGGCAAGTGGATCGGTATAGCCTCGCAGACCATCCCAGGTTGGGGAGAGAACATTAGGGGCCTGACAAAGAACAGGTAGCCAACTTGCGTAAGGAAACTCATCTTCTAGCCCTTGCAACCGCTCCCGGGCCTGGCGCACAGCAAGATGGAGTGGCAACCCAGAGGCAAAAGCAGTCAGAAAATAGTTGAGAAATGCCTGGGCAACGGGGTCAGGTACCGGCTCCCGCATCACAATTACCTGCGGAATATGCAGGTGTTCTAATTCCTGGGCTAAGCCCAAACCATCACAGGAATTAAAAATTGCTAACTGCAAACCCTGGGCGATCGCCCGCTGTAAGCCATAGCTCAACTCCTCCAGGGTCAGGCTATCCTGCGGGTTCAGATAAATGCGTCCAGCTTCCCCCTTCGTCTGGCTGTGTCCGGCAAAGAACAAAATATCCCAGGGCTGCTCCCAGAGGTGGTCATTGAACTGCTGCCGCCGAGGTTGAGCTAAAAAGGTCACCTCAGCATAAGGGAGATTCATGAGTCGCTGGCGATCGCTTTCCACATCGATATCGGCACTATGTCCCAAAATAGCGAGAATACGAACCGTTTGTCGGGATGCATGAGCACAACATTCCGGTACCCCCGTTTGTTCAAACGTAGGGGCACTTAACACCAGTTCAGCCTGAGGAAAGCGTTGGATCAAATCCCACAAATACCAGGGAAGCTGACGAACATCGATGTGAGAGCTGCGCAGCACAATGCGAATGAGGTCAGTTCTTTGCAGTTCTTCCCGCAAGCGCAGATCCAATCTCTGGAACGAGGCAGACTGTAGCCAATCATTGAAGCGATCGCCCAGTTTACGTCCTAACTGACGGCAGTTCTCCAGACGGTTTACCGAGCCACCATAAACAATTTCTTGGGGCCGAATCCGAGACTGAATTCCCAAACCGCCGTAGCTCTGCTGCCATTGCTGTAGGAAGCTTGCTAATTCCGGGTCTGGTGGCAGATGTCCCTGCAATTCTACCTGAGGACGTTCACCTTCAAAGCCAATCTCTAAAATGACCTGAAAGCCCTGGTGCTTCAGATCCCCATCCAACCGCAGTGTGACAAGCTTTCCGGTCATTCCCGATGCGACAGCTGTATAGGAACAGTTTAGATAATGAACGATTCTGTAATGCTGTCAGCCCCTAAAGCAAGTTGAACATCAAATTGCTCACCGGGCTGTCCTGTAAAGCGCAATTGAATCATCTCCGTTTGCCGAGACTGAGCCTGCATAATGGCTACTCCCATTTCGTCGAGAATCGATACCTGTAAATCGGTAGGTAAGTAGCCTTCACCCCCCGATGGGGCAACCCTCACCCAAATCCCCCATTCCTGATTCTGGTGAGGAAGAATGCCTACCAGCAGAACAACGGGTTCTCCTGCCTCATAGGAACCCAGAATGAGAGGCTTACCCCGGTTGATCTCGGCGACCGCATCCCCTGACTGTACCTCCCCTCCACGCATACTAAAGGCAAGTTGTTGGGAGCCAAATACGCGATCCAGGGTTTGCCACCCTTCCTCTGCAACTGCTTCAATCCAACGGCTCAGGTTGATGATAGGCGAGGCCACTGGCGCTGCAACCGCTGGGGTGGGTGTTAAGTGATCAAAAAGTTCATCGAGCGATCGTAGTTCTTCTAGAGACACCGATAGAGCCTGAACCGAGGGCAGAAATCCTAACAGGGTTGCCTCTGTTAAATCAGTATCAAACTGTACGGCAACATAGCCCAGTCGCTCTGCCCATACCTCAGCAGGAACATAGAAGGTTCGCTCTCCAGGCAAGACTGGACGGCATTCTAATTTGCCCTGATTGACAAGAGTGAGATCTGCTACATCAGCCAGGCTTTGCAGCATTGGGTTCCAACTATCACTTGCAGCTAAATCAGTCTCAACTCCCATCCACTCCAAATAGTGATTCACCGCTTGTACCGCCAGCGTATTGAGATACACCTGCTTTGCTTTCTGGGGATTGGATTGTTGCTGGCGAAACTGTTCCGCTACCTGATGCGCCCCTCGAGTGAGTGGCAGCGTAAAGATGGAGTCGTCGGTGAGATTCATGGTCCTGGATGTGTTGGTGCTGGGATCGAGATTACAGTAAATACTCTTTAAGTTTGGGAGCAAATCTGACAAGACAACGCTGATAAAAACCACTTAACGTGGGTATGGCAATGTTCAGTTCTGAGGAAATCTCCTGCCAGGAAAAACCAGCCATTCGCTTCATTGCCAGTATTTGAAAACTGGCATCAGGATGGCCCGCAATACAGGTTTTCTGAAATAGCCCTTCTGGATCTTCCTGCAAAACCTGTTCTACCTCCTGTGCAGTGGAAGGTGTAAGTTGAGGGTTAACTTCAGCAGGATTATTCCGATCTAAATCTTCAATCGTGATGTACTTAGTAGACTTTGGATCCATTCCTTTGTAAACCGTTGGCATCAGGTCTCGGCTGGCTTCTACAAAGAACCGCCGACTCAGTAGGAAGTTAGCCCACTGCAACACTTCTCCACGAGCAGGCGTGTAATCGTCAATGCGATCGCAGATATAGGCAAACAGCCGCTGCATCGCCTCAGCATAAATATCCTGGTAAAACCCCTGGAACTGCCCCACTTGAGGTCGCACCAACCGATTGGATCGCTGCATTGCACTTAATAGCTTTGTTAAAGCACGCTGCCGCTCTCGACTTTTGGCTGGGTACCGCTGTGCCATTAAAGCAAGCTGCCTTAAGCGTTCATCTAGGGACAGTTGGTCAGATCGATCATCGGGTGAACTCATGATTTAGAAGGGAACGTGAGTCATCTCTACAGTATTCTCAAGTTAAAAGTGTTGTTTTTATGCAATCACTCCATAATTGTTCAATGTTGGTGATGTAAGTATGAAATGGATGCAAAGTCATAAATTCTTGCATCTTCACATCTAAACCTCGCAATCAGCCATCGAGGCCTTGATGAGCCGAGCGCATCTTTGTACCTGAATTTATAGGAAAAAACTTTCCCAGACTCTAATTTCTGGGAAAGTTTATAGGATACCCAGGGAAGGTCTCATTTGGATGACGACTCAACGTGAGCCGCAAACATAGCGCCTTCCAATGAGCCTTAAATGGGGGTTACACTATTTCGCACATCTGTAACACTGGTCGTATTCGTAACTAAGCCAATTAGATCAGGCCCAAGTAAACCATTGCTAATAATACCAACACCACTTCTGCCGTCAACCTGGGTAAGGGCATACTGATAAGAACCGGCACCATCCACAAAAATACGATCGATACCACGTTCAAAGTCTGTAATTAAAGCGTAGTCAAATCTGTTTCCGCTGGCATAAAAAGGAACGGTGCCTGGAATATTACAAAGATAGAAGGTGTCGGCTCCAGTTCCTCCTGTGAGAGTATCTTTTTCAAGCAAACCACCATCCGTACCAACCAATACATCATTGCCAGAGCCACCGTTTAATGTATCATTACCAGCATTCCCAAATAAGCGATCTGCATCAGAGCCACCGTTCAAGATATCTTGTCCGATACCGCCGTAGAGGGTGTCATTGCCGCTGTCTCCATTAAGAGTATCATTGCCTTCCTCCCCATATAAAACATCATTACCGTTTCCTCCGGATAGCCGATCGTTTCCTCCCAGGGTAGGTATAACGATCACACCAGGAGGGATCCGATCACCATAAATAGTGTCATTACCATCTCCACCATTTACAACATCATTTCCGCCTAGAGCATAGATGATGTTGGACGCAGCACTATCTGTAGATACGTCATTGAAGGGGGTCAGTGTAATAGTTGCCATCTTGAAGTCCTCCTGAAGGTATGAATCACTTCTGATGGGTTCTCAGAGAGGAGGGGAATATTTTATTTGGGTTTTACAAAACTTTATATTTTTATTCCTCCGTCCATCGAACAGGACTAGAGATAATTGCTCGTTGCCATCTGTTATGGGTCAATTCTTGATTCAGCAGTACTCGGCTGGACAGTTGCTACTCAAATTTCTCCGACTTATCCCTGTTACCAGGAGAAGGTATAGATCCTTCATTGAGTGTTTTAAGATCCTAGATAGCCCTAAGAATTCTTCCACCATCAGGAGCAATCATGACGACAACCTTAACGGTACAGGATCATCAGAAAATTCTGGATTTTCTGCATGGGATTTACACACTTGATAGTTTGCAAAACTTCCCTGCGTATGTTCTTAACGGTATCGCAAAACTTGTTCCAGCAGATATCCCTGTTTACACATCAATTGATTTTGCAAATGCTCAACTCTTTACTGTAGAAGGAACTATTCCTAATTTTTCTAATTTATATAAGCATGTGCAGCAGCATTTTTATGATCACCCATTTGCTGAGCGCTTTTCTAACTTAGACTTTACTGCTTATAAGCTTTCTGATTTTCTCACTGAAGAACAGCTTAAGCGTTCAGAAGTGATTTATCAAAATTGTCTTCGTTTAATGGGTATGGAAGAAACCATGTCATTTGCCTTGCCTCAGACTTTACCCATATCATCAAGCATTAAGAATGGAGAGCATATAAAAGATATTAAGTTTGAATGTATTAATCTGTTTCGTAGCCAACGGAATTTTACGGAGCGTGATCGCCTCGTTCTGAACACACTGCACCCTCACCTGACCCAAATTCGCCAAACGGCTCAGGTCTTCTTTCAAATAAAGCAAGAGAATGTCCAGTTATATGACTCTTTCAATGCAGCTGGGGGAGTGCTCCTCTCCAAGGAGGGGCACATCCAATTCATGAGCCACAAAGCAGAACGATGGTTGAAGCAATATTTCTCGTTTAGCTGTTCTGGGAAATTGTTGCCCGAGTACTTACAGCAATGGGTTAAGTATCAACTGTCCTTGTTTTTAGAGAGTGAATCGAGTTTAAACCCTCGCTTGCCGTTGGTTATGGAACAAGAAGGAAAAAGGCTTACGATTCGTTTTGCCACTGAACCAAACCAGGAGCAGTACGTTTTGCTTTTGGAAGAGCAACGACAACCTCAATTATCGATTGAGTCTTTTAAGCTAATAGGGTTGAGCGCTCGAGAAGCTGAGGTATTGTACTGGGTTGCGAAAGGCAAAGAAAATTTAGAGATTGCTGAGCTTTTGTATATTAGTGCTGCAACCGTCAGAAAGCATTTAGAGCGAATTTACCTCAAGCTAGAAGCCAAAACCCGTACAGCTGCCGTTGTAGCTGCCTTAGAGAAGCTTGGGTTAATTAACTAGATAGGGTTTAAATCTCTATCAAAGAAAGAGTAGAGGATGTTTTTACAATACAGCGCGAACTCCTGGACAAACAGAGGATGATTTCTATCTAACTCAGTGTACAGAAATATAGCTCGATGCTATTTTGACATCATTGTCATTTGGACTGATGCATATATTGTGCAATTAACTGAGGTGGGAGGCGATCGCTATAGCGCCACAGCAGGTCCACTTCGGCTAATCGCCGACAGACCAGGATAGACGGCTGGCGATGGGAGCAACCTTGCGTTGCAAACCAGTGCCCAACTGTGCTTTGGCTTGTCTCGGTCAGACGGGCAAGTTCGATGTAATTGACCTCCCACCGCGCCAGAAATTTCTGAGGTGTGACAGGCGCACAAATCGCTTGATAAAGCTCAAACGGGTCCTAATAGCGTTTCGATGGGTAATACGGCATAGTAATTTACATTGAAGTAGTAGATTTGACACTTCCTACTGAAGCGATTGATCGCGAGTTCTGATGCTCTGTGAAGTGCAGTGTTTCTGTGTCACACCTGGCTACACCATGACGAGTATTCTGAGGAAGCGCGGTGAGAAAGACTTTTTGAGTTAAGGGGAGATATTGAAATGACACCCTATTTTCAGACAAGAGGCTAAGAGCGATTATCTTGAATGTCAAGTAAAAGAATAGGAATGTAAGATGATAACGCACGGTCAAACATAAAAAATAGCACAGCATATCAAAAAATAGCTGCTGCTGAATTTTGCAAGTATATAAAGGTGATTGACTTTTAGATGAAATTATTAAAATAAAGCGTCACCTTATTATCATTGTCGCATTAAGTAGGATAATTCCAAGGTTTACCATCTCGAACCATTGCGTTAAGGATTCGTAGCAACTTATGCATACACGCAATTAATGCCACTTTCTTCGCTTTTCCCTGTTCTACTAGACGAGTGTAAAAGGCTTTCAAAGCTGGGTTATACCTTACCGCAACGAGTGTTCCCATGTACAATGCAGCACGAACGTTAGCCCGTCCACCCCATATAGTCCGAGTCCCTTTGTATTTACCACTATCCCGATTGAAGGGTGCAACTCCTACCAACGCACTAATACGTTTGTCACTTACCTGTCCCAGTTCAGGCAATGCTGCAACGAGTGTTGTCGCAATTACCTTACCAATGCCCGGCACACTTTTGAGTAACTCAATTCGCGATCGCCATTGCTCCTGGGATTGACTGAGTTGCTCAATTTCGAGGTCGAGTTGTTGGATATGTTCCTCTAGCCACACCAAATGCTCCTCTAGATTCTGCTGCATCTTTCCTCGCAAAGAGCTTTGGCGGTTTTTCTCAGCCGTTAACATCTCCACTAATTGGCGACGGCGGGTAACGGCTTCTTGCAGAGCTTGTGCGCTTGCACTAGCCAAAACCGTAACAGCCGGTTGCATCGCCTCACCAAAATGAGCTAGCACGGCAGCATCAATGCGATCCGTTTTTGCCAACTTACCACTGGCTTTAGCAAAATCTCGGCCTTGACGAGGATTAATAATGGAAATAGCAAATTCTTTTTCTTGCAGAGCTTGAGCTGCTTCCAGTTCCAGTCCTCCACTGGCTTCTAAAATTACTTGTCCGATTGTGAAAGATTGGAGACGTTCAATTAATTCAGCAATGCCAGTGGTTTGATTTTTAACTCGGAACTGTTCGCCACTCGGTCGCAAATAAACATCCAAGCTAGCTTTACTGACATCAATACCGACCCATTGTAACTGCTGTTCCATTGTGCCTTAATCTCCAGTAAATGAAAGTTGGCCGAATGCTGCACTCTTACTTGCTCCATGCGGACTGAGAGTCCAGGCGATTTTACGAGTTCTCAGCACTTCGAAGAGTGTGGCGACCCAAGCTCTTAGCCGGTTTTGAGAAACCCAGTAGTAGACGGTCTGCCACTCTCCCAAGATACAAGTAGTATTCTTGTTCTTGAAAGGGGGCAATTATGGCAGCAAACCGTCGTCAATACACCGCAGAATTCAAAGCAAAAGTTGTTCTATAAGTGCTCAGTGGTGAGAAAACCGCCAGCGATCTGTGTTGAGCACACAAGCTGAACTCAAATGTTCTAAACTGTTGGCGCAAGAAATTTCTGGAGCAAGCACCGAGTATTTTTGAAAAGGGTGAAGTAGTCAGCGAACATGAACAGAAGATAGCTGAGCTAGAGCGACTGGTGGGGCAATTGACGGTAGCAACTTGAATCGCAAAAAAAGCATCGAGCTATCTGGTTTACTCAGGGCTGTAGACGTTTGCTATTCGCAGCCTATACTGAGTGACTTTTTTACGTCCTTCCTGGCTTTTCAAACACCCTCAAGCCATGCATTCGTTCCGATAGTTTTTGTGATAGAACCAAAATCGATCCATAAACTCTATAAAGAGAACGAGTACGGCAAATCATTCGTCTTTAAAGAATTGTTATAGTGCAACCTTAGTTTTTGCTAGAACTTATTCTTCACATCCAGCGTCTTTCTCAGACAGGAAATTGCTACTAAGGCTCAAATACTTATATCAATTAATGTAAAGTATTTGCTTGAATCAGAAATAAGTAATGTGCTTTTTGCACTAAAGCAATAGAGTTGTACCCAACACATTATTGTGTTCCTCGCTCAAAGTCTCGAAAAGTGGTTTAAATAAAAAATATGCGATGAAGTTCCCTCCACTATTAGTCATAGTGGTTTATAGGGTGCTGGTAAAAAATCAATAGGGAGACCCTTGATAATGCCCATTACCCCCACCTATCCAGGCGTTTATATTGAAGAGATCCCCAGTGGTGTGTGCACTATTACAGGTGTGGCAACATCGATTACTGCCTTCATTGGTCGCGCCTTACGAGGACCTGTCAATCAGGCAGTCACCATCAATAGCTTTGCAGATTTTGAACGCATGTTTGGCGGCTTGTGGGTTGAAAGTAGCTTGGGTTATGCAGTGCGTGACTTCTACCTCAATGGTGGTAGCCAAGCAGTGATTGTGCGACTTTTACACTCAAAAAATGAAACTAGGCAAGTCACCCAAGGAGCGAGTAGACGTAATCCTGAGTCTGCCGAGGACAACTCAGTTGTGTCTCCAGCAAAAGCCAGATTACAGGTTGGGTCATCTAACTCCATCACTTTAGACGCAAGCAGTGAAGGAACCTGGGGTAACAATCTCCAACTTAGCATTGATCATGACGTGCCAACGGGTGCTGAATTGCTTCAAATCTATCCTGCTTCAGGATTAGAACAAGAGGATTTATTTAACTTGACTGTCCGAGACACGAGTACTGGGATAACAGAGGTGTTTCGTAATCTCACAGTAAAGTCTAGTCCTCGACAAATCAATAATGTACTCAGTAATGAGTCCAACTTAGTGCGAGTTGCTGCTTCCCTGCCGACTGCGCGCCCTGATGAAACAGCTGAATTTACAATAGTTACTCTGGGATCTGATGGTACTCAGTTAGAAGCTACAGATTTTGCAGGAGTAGGAACTGAGAGTAACAAGCAAGGATTGTATGCTCTAGAGCAAGTGGATTTATTTAATCTGCTTTGTCTGCCGTTATATTCTGAGAATATCAGTGACAATAGCTTGCTAGAGGCTGCCAAAAGCTATTGCGAAAAACGCCGTGCCTTTCTCTTGATCGATCCGCCTAAAAATGTTCGCACAATTGTGGATTTAGATTTAGGAGTACGCAGCAAAAATGCAGCTATTTTCTATCCCAGTCTGCGGCAACCCAATCCACTAAAGAATAACCAGATAGAAGAGTTTGCACCCTGTGGTGCGATTGCAGGTGTAATTGCGCGGACAGATGCCCAGCGAGGTGTTTGGAAAGCGCCAGCTGGATTGGAGGCATCTCTGGTTGGTGTTTCCCAATTGAGCGTATCTTTGACAGATGCTGAAAATGGACAACTGAATCAGCTTGGCATTAACTGTATTCGAACAATGCCAGGATCTGGACAGGTGCTTTGGGGGGCACGCACCTTGCAGGGTAACGATCGTTTGGCATCAGAGTGGAAATATATTCCTGTGCGTCGTTTGTCTTTGTACATTCAGGAAAGCCTGTATCGAGGTACTCAATGGGTTGTCTTTGAGCCAAATGATGAATCATTGTGGGCACAAATTCGATTGAATCTGGGTGCATTCATGCACAATCTGTTTCGGCAGGGTGCGTTTCAAGGCAAGTCTCCGCGAGAGGCTTATTTTGTAAAATGTGACAGCGAAACTACGACTCAGAATGATATCAATTTAGGGATCGTCAACATCAGAGTGGGATTTGCACCATTGAAGCCAGCGGAGTTTGTGATTCTTCAACTACAGCAAATGGCTGGGCAAATTTAAGCTTAGAGGAGAACAGGAATGGCACAATTTAGCGTTAATGCACAGCGATTTGACCCCTACAAAAACTTCAAGTTTCGAGTCAAGTGGGATGGTCGATATGTTGCCGGAGTCAGTAAGGTCAGCGCTTTAAGGCGTACAACAGAGGTTGTTAAACATCGAGAAGGCGGAGATCCAAGCAGCGATCGCCTCTCTCCAGGACGCAGCACCTTCGAGGCGATTACCCTAGAACGAGGAGTCACTCATGATACGGAATTCGAGCGGTGGGCAAATAAAGTTTGGAACTATGGAGCTGGATTGGGGGCAGAAGTGTCCCTGAGGGACTTCCGCAAGGATCTGATCATCGAAGTCTATAACGAAGCCGGACAGTTGGCAATTGCCTACAAGGTTTACCGTGCTTGGGTTTCTGAGTACCAGGCGCTGCCTGAGCTAGATGCAAATGCGAATGCGATTGCAATCCAAACCCTCAAGCTAGAAAACGAGGGATGGGAGCGAGATTACGAGGTCGCTGAGCCGAGTGAACCCAGTTTTGTTGAGCCCTCTTGATCCTTTTAGAAGGGCTAAATCATGCGTCCCTTAAGTGCCAATGACGTAATTACAATTTGGGAATTAGGCCAACGGTTATGCCCATGGGAGCGAGCAATATCGTTATTGTCTGTTGCCTGCCCGAATCAATCTCAGCAGCAATTAGCGATGCTGAGTGTAGGGCAGCGAGATCGCCGCTTGTTAGCATTGCGGCAAATGACGATTGGTTCTCAACTAAATTGCACAACAACTTGTCCTAAATGCGGTGGTCGTCTTGAGTTTGCATTGAATCTCTCCGATATCTGTGTTGCTGAATTAACAGATACTCCCAATGCGCCTCAAATCGTGCAAATCGGGGATTTTGAATGCCAATTTCGGTTACCCAATAGTTACGATTTAGCCTTGCTGGCAGATGCTAGAACGTTTGAAGAAGCTTACCACTCTTTGGTGGAGTGTTGTGTTTTCCAAGTGAGCCAGGATAGCACTCTTGTTTCCTGGAACGCTCTACCCGTTGAAGTAATGACTCAATTAACGCAGTATATCAGCAGCTTTGATCCTCAAGCAGAAATCTTGCTAGATCTAGATTGCCCAAACTGTCAGTATCAATGGCAGCCAATGTTTGATATTGTTTCGTTTTTTTGGACGGAACTGGATGCCCTGGCACGACACTTACTGCAAGAGGTCCATACGCTAGCTAAAGCGTATGGTTGGCACGAGGTAGATATTTTGTCAATGACTGCTACACGGCGGCAGCTTTATCTAGACATAGTGAGTTAAATGGCAAATTTCTTCTCTCGGCTGGCTGAACGTAGCCTAGGGTTAAACCCGATGGTGCAACCAATGATTGTATCCAGATTTAGTTCCACACCAGCGATGGTGGAAGAAGCCGATCTGCCCTGGCATCGTGAAGCTGAGCATCCTTCTACGGCAGTAGATCCTACTCCATCCGTCGAAATGCCATCTCACCAATCCATTAAACCTGTCCAACCTTTACACCCTGCACCAGAAGATGACATTGCCTTCAATTCAATTCAGAGGCAGGTACAGCAGCAGTTCTTTCTTACATCACTACCTAACCAGGTTGTACAACCATCTTTCACTCTGCCTCAACCTAACTCAAAGCAGGTCATTTTTCCTACTGCTAATTCGAAATCAACCAGTCAATTCACGATTGAAGAACCAAATCAAAAGGCTTCTCTACAACCTTTCCAAGTTTTGCAACCGAGTCAATCCGTTCCGGTCATCACTCATCTTTCGCGATCTACTGAGCAATCCGACTATGGAGCGCCAAGCGCCTCTAGAAATGAGGCTAACAATTTACTGGATAAACCTCTCTCTGCCCAAAACTATAGCGATCGCTCCACAGCAAGTAGGCAATCTAAAACTACTGGTAACAATTTATTTACTCAACCTATTACACTGCAAGATTACAACGATCGCTCAAATAATCAAGATCACTCAATGACAGGTAACTCAAGTTCACTGCCTCAATCCGCTGCTCCAATAAACTTGAACTTAGCCTTGAGAGATTCATACCCACAAAGCTTAGCTGAATCAGTAGTGGCATCTCCCACAATCCGTGTCATCATCGGTCGGGTTGAAGTTCGGGCAATGATGCCAACTCCATCTGCACCCAAAGCAACTCCAGTACGTTCTCGTCCTGCCGTATCACTGGATACTTACTTAAAACAACGCAGGAGTTAGCTATGAGTAGTGATCTGAAAATGAACATTGAGTTGCACATCCAAGAGTTAGTATTATACGGTTTTTCCCAAAAGGATGGAGAGCGAATTCAAAAGGAAATTGAACAAGAATTAACTCGTTTATTTACAAAACATGGTGTTCCTGCTTCATTTTCAGACAGTTATGAAATCACAGAATTAAAGGGAGTTTCGTTTGATGTCAGGGCAGGAATGGAAGTAGAGACAATTGGCTCCCAGGTAGCGCAAGCAATTTATGGGGGAATGGGGAAATGAAACCAAATATTTTGCAAGTAGAAGAGGATTTACACCAAATCCAAAAATATAAAGTTGGTGAATTACATTAGGTATTAAAACGCTGAAGATTGAAATTATTCTTATGTTTTTGTAAGTCCTTGAAACATAATTGAAGTTACCTAGATGGCAAGTTTTCCTGGTTCTCCTCGCTTATTTAAAGGTGCGCTCGTTGGTTTTGATCTCACCAATTCCCTTCCTAAGGTGATTCCATTTCAATACAATCCTGAAACATTGACTCGTACCCTAGAACCGCAGATACAGGGGAATGAGCAGGCAGGTTCTACCGTTGGTTTAAGACTCAGCGGGGCGGCGGCGGAAAGTATTAGTATTGAGATTGAGATAGATGCCACGGATCAGCTGGAAAAAAGTAATGATATTGCTATCAATATGGGTATTTATCCCCAACTTTCAGCATTGGAAATGCTGGTTTATCCTGCTAGTTCGATGGTGATTGCCAATACAATGATGCTAGCAGTGGGAACGATTGAAATTATACCGTCGCCGTCCAAGTTAACTCTATTCATTTGGGGACAGCGACGTATTCTACCAGTGAATATTACTAACTTCAGTATTACAGAAGAAGCTCATGATACAAACCTCAATCCGATTCGAGCGAAAGTATCTCTGGGAATGCGTGTCCTCACCTATTCGGATCTCCCGGTGACCCATCCTGGCTATCATCTATTTTTGGCGCATCAAGTGGTCAAAGAAACGATGGCAGCGTTAGGTACAGGCACTGGCTTGAATAACTTGCTAGGCACAAACATTAAATTATTAAGCTAATTTTTGATTTAACTCCATTTTCTATTTTTTAATGAGTACTAAGCGTTTTAAGAAGATGGCGATAAAGAAAAATGCTCAAAAAATCACTTTCAGTCAGTTTAGAAAGATGAATCAGCTAACACTGGATTTTCATCAAGAAAATAGTATCTAATCGGAGTTGGGTCTCTTTAGGCTAATCTGAAGAACGTTTTTGTAGAGGTGTTAATCATGTTTGAACACACTAGTCGCTACTACAAGTTAGACACCGCCACTCTGAGCACTCCTGAAGGGCGGCATCTCTCCTATAAACGTCGGCGCTTTTTGCCTCAAGCAGAAACCCTATCCAGGGTGCTAGAGGTACGGGTAAAAGAAGGCGATCGCCTTGACACGTTAGCTGCAAATCTCTTAGGCGATCCAGAGCAGTATTGGCAAATTTGTGATGCAAACAACGCTATGAATCCTTTTGAACTAACGACTGAAATTGGGCGAACCTTGTACATTGCTCAAACCCAGTTTTAGAGGGATGTTGCTATGTTTTTCCAGGGCGTTCGGCTTTCTCTTCTAATTGGTCCCACCGTAGCGATTCCGGCCCCCCCTAACCTGATTCAATCCTTAGATAGCATCGAAATTACCCAAACGGACGCGGAGCGATCGGGCTTTCAACTGTCCTTCAAAATCGATCGTAGTGGGCTCTTTGCCGCGATCGACTACCCCATCCTCAAACTACCGCTATTGCGTCCCTTCAATCGAGTAATAATCGTCGTCACCGTCAACGCAACGCCCCATGTACTGATGGATGGCATCATTACTCATCAACAGTTGTCTCCCTCTAGCAACAACTCCGGGCTCCTCACTGTCACGGGCGAAGATGTGAGCGTCATGATGGATATGGAGGAAAAGATCGTAGAGCATCCTGCCCAACCGGATATTGCGATCGTTCCTAAAATCATTGCTACTTACGCTCAATACGGATTGATTCCCACAGTGGTTCCCCCTCCCTCTATTGATGTTCCTAACCCCGTGGAGCGAGTTCCTGTACAGGTGGGCACCGATCTGGAATATCTAGAGGAACTAGCGGAGCGCTACGCCTATGTCTTTTACGTTTCTCCGGGGCCTGTCCCCGGTACAAACACTGCCTATTGGGGTCCCCCAACCCGTGCAGACATTCCCCAGCGGGCTCTCTCCGTCAATTTGGGAACCTCTACCAATGTGCATTCTATCAATATTCAGCACAAAGCTCTGACTCCTACCTTTGTCTCCGGGCAAGGAGAAGATAGTCTGACGGGACGTAATCTTCCGATCAAAACCTTCTCTAGCCTGCGGCTGCCCCTGGCCACCCAATCCGCCATGTTGAAAACGGCTAAAGCTCGTAAAGTGCTTCCTAAACAGGGCCCAGGTTTAACCTACGCTCAGATGCTCTCCCGGGCCCAGGTGATTACTGATACTTCCATGGATCAGGTGGTGGAAGCCACTGGAGAGCTCGATGTGATGCGTTACAACGGAGTTTTAAAGGCACGGGGAGTCGTCGGTTTGAGGGGCGTAGGCAGCACTTACGACGGCTTATATTACGTCAAAAGCGTTACCCATCAATTGCGATTGGGTGAATACAAACAAAGCTTCACTCTTACCCGTGAGGGGGTTGGTACAACAACACCAGTGGTGATTCCATGAGACGCTTCTATGGTAAGTATCGGGGCAAAGTGGTCAACAATATCGACCCACTCTACTTGGGCCGAGTGCAAGTTTCTGTCCCTTACATCTTAGGTGAAGGCAGACTCAGTTGGGCCCTACCTTGTGTCCCTTATGCCGGCAAGGGTGTTGGTTTCTACGCGATCCCCAAACTTAACAGCAATATTTGGGTTGAGTTTGAAGCAGGTGACCCCGATTACCCAATTTGGACTGGTTGCTTTTGGGGTAAGGGGGATCTGCCACTGCCCCCCCCGGCCGCGCCAACGACAAAGATGTTTAAAACTGACACCATAACCCTTACCTTTGACGATGCACCAGGAGCCGGGGGCATAACCATTGAGATCAATCCGCCAGCCGTGCAGGTGCCGATCAAACTGGTGCTGAATTCACAAGGGGTCGTGGTGACATGCAATCCCGCTGCCCTCAAGCTCACCCCCAAGGGCGTTGAAATTGGACTCACCCCTGCTACTGTCAAACTTTCCCCTGAAGTGCTTGAGCTGGCCCTAGCTCAAGCGATGGTAAAACTGACTCAAGCAAGCCTCGACATACAACATGGGAGCGCTACGGTTAAGCTTGCGAATGTCAATGTCAATGTCAACAATGGCGCACTGGAGGTGACCTGATGCCTGGTTATCTGCTCCGTTTGGGTGATCCCGTTCTCTGTATGCACAGCGGAATTGGTCAAACCGTCCCTATTAATCCAAGGGTTAGGGTAGATAGTCAACCCATTGTCTTGAAAAACTATGTCTATGCAATCACCGGGTGCTCTTTATTGCCCTCAGGTGGACCGTTTTGTGCTATCGCTCAATGGACAAGGGCGGCTACAAGGGTTAAATCCAATGGATTGCCGGTGATATTACAAGACTCGCAAGCGGAATGTCAGACTACGAAAAACGGGGTGTTGGTGCAGCCAACCCAGTTGCGAGTGAAGGGGATTTAGCATGACCAATATTGCCTATCCATTTCAAATTGATCGCCACCATCGCATTGCGCAATCCAATTCCGATGATCATATTCATCAGCTGATTGAACAACTTCTGTTCACAACGCCAGGTGAGCGAGTGAATCGTCCCACTTTTGGCACTGGACTGATGCAGCTTGTCTTTGCGCCTAACAGTGATGAGCTAGCTGCTGCGGCGCAGTTTTTAGTGCAAGGAGCCTTACAGCAGTGGTTAGGTGATTTGATTGTGGTAGAAGCAATCCAGGTAGAAAGCGAAGACTCCACAGTGAGGGTAACGGTGCAGTATGTTGTGCGCCGCAATCAAGAGCGACAGGTTGCCCAGTTTGAACGGAGCTAGGTGGGATGAGTGAGTTTCAACTGGATGAAACATCGCGTAAACAGCGGCGTACTGCCATCAGCCAACACACTAGGCTGACTGGACTGGATTTTATTGAAGTCAACTTCAAGCCGTTGCGACTCTTGTTGCACTTTATTCCTGCAGCTCAGGGCATTGAGAAAACTGTTGTTCCGGCTAACATCAAACCTGAGAATATCAAAATCACGTCGGGTCTAAGCACAACCCCCTTAAATTTCAACCTATCTGATGTTGAGCATCAGGTCGGTAGTAGCGTGCTTAGAATTGATTTAATGAATGCATCGCCCAGCGATCCCAATGCGGCAGATAGCTCCTCTCTGTACACGCTGGAACTGGTTAATGTTCCCAACCTCGATCGCTTTTTTTCCCAGGCGACATTTTCTCTAGAAACCGACCGCATCAGCGAATTTGACTCTGTTGCGTTACCTCGCCGATTACCTAAGCCGCCACTGGAACTCGAGATTGATTACCTGGCACGGGACTATGGCAGTTTCCGGCAACTGATGCTTGATCGGTTATCGGTGTTGATGCCCGAGTGGAGGGAACACCATCCAGCCGATTTAGGTACCACTTTAGTAGAAGTATTAGCCTACGCGGGCGATCGCCTCAGCTACTACCAGGATGCCGTTGCCACCGAAGCCTATTTAGGCACTGCCCGACGGCGCATCTCGGTCAAACGGCACGCTCAATTGATCGATTACCGCATACACGAAGGGTGTAATGCCCGCGCCTGGGTGCAAATTCAGATTCGGGGTGATCACAAAGCCTCCTTACCCCCCGGAACGCTCCTAGCGACTAAAACGGAGTCGGCTGAACCAACCCTTGCACAGCCAGTCTATCAGGCGCTGAAACCTCAATTACAAATGTTTGAGACGTTGCACGTAATCGATCTAGTGCAAACTCATAACCAGATACTTTTTTATGATTGGGGGCTAGAAGAATTTTATTTGCCCAAAGGGGCCATCAGTGCGGTCTTACAGAACGGTTTTTCAGATTTGAAAGTGGGCGATGTATTGATTTTAGAGGAAATACTCAGCCCTACCACAGGCCAAGCTGAAGATGCCAATATCAACCATCGTCATCCCATTCGCTTGACCAATGTTGCGGTTGACGACGAGGATAGAATCGATCCTCTGCGATCGCCTGGACGATTGACTCAGATTGAGTGGATTACAGCGGATGCGCTTCCCTTTCCCCTCTTCATTTCGCGACGGCAAGGCAATCAGATACTGAGAGCCATCAGTGTTGCTCGTGGGAATATTGTGCTGGCTGAACATGGACGACGGATTAAAGAGGAGCCATTGCCTCCTGTCCCAGAGCGTCAACGGTATTGTCCACGCCTTCAGCAAGCCGAGTTGACTCATGCGGTGCCCTATGACCACGCTCAGGCTCAAACTCAACCCGCTAGCAGTGCGCTGGTCCAAGATCCACGGGATGCTATCCCTATGATTAACCTTTACGAAAATGAGGAAACCTGGTGGGCACGGCGCGACCTTTTGAGTAGCGATCGCTTTGCTTGTGACTTTGTGGTAGAAACCGAAAGTGATGGATTCGCCTACCTCCGATTTGGTGATGGAGTACGGGGTAAGCAACCCAAACAAACCTCTCATTTATCTGCGACCTACCGAGTGGGTAATGGTACGCATGGAAATGTGGGGCAGCACGCGATCGCGCATCTGATTCCAGCTGACGCCGATCCCCTCAACATCCACGAACAAATTATCCAGGTACGAAATCCACTACCCGCCCAAGGCGGCACCGATCCAGAGAACATCGAACAGGTGCGCCTTTATGCACCACAAGTCTTTCATGCTGAGCAACAACGTTGTATCAACGCCGATGACTACAAATGGATGACGGAGCGTCATCCAGAGGTCCAACAAGCATCTGCTGTCCTGCGCTGGACGGGAAGCTGGTATACGGCATTTGTGGCGGTGAAACGACGGGGCAATCAACCGATCGATCCGGCATTTCAGCAGACCTTATTGAATTACCTGGAACGCTATCGGTTGGCAGGCTATGACTTGAAAATTGTTGCGCCTCAGTATGTACCCATCGATATTGCTTTAACGGTAAAAGTGGCAGCCGGATACTTTGCGAGTACAGTTAAACAATCCTTGCTGGAAGCGTTTAGTAACGCTGATTTACCAAATGGTCAGCAGGGCTTTTTCCATCCCGATCGCTTTACCTTTGGTCAATCGGTTTACTTTAGTCAGGTCGTGCAAGCTGCCATGCAAGTTCCGGGAGTTGCGGGTGTCTATCTTCCACAGCAGGGAGATCAGCCGGTGGAAATTAAATTTCAGCGTTGGGGAGCTGCTGCTCAGGGGGAACTTGAAAATGGCAAAATCCCCATCAGTTCACTTGAAATTGCCCGTTTGGATAATACGGCAAGTGCTCCAAACAATGGCAGAATTACATTTCACTTACAGGGGGGCTTATGAACACCGACCCTCCAGAGTTTGGTTCGGCTGAAGTTCCCGAAATTCATAACAATGCTCCTGGAAAGAGCGCGATCGCCTATCGCTATGGAACTCATGCCACGATATTGCAGCGTTTACTTTCCCGACTGCATCAACAAGAAATTCCGGGATCTGAAACGACTGCTCCAACTCGCCCTCTCCAGGCTCTATCCATTCACGACCGCGATGATCCTGCGATTGCACTGCTGGATAGCTGGGCGGTGGTTGCCGATGTGCTGAGTTTTTATCAGGAACGGATTGCAAATGAGGGTTATCTGCGAACGGCGATCGAGGATCGTTCGGTCTTGGAATTGTCAAAGGCGATCGGTTATGGCTTGCGACCGGGTGTTGCCGCCAGCGCACCACTTGTTTTCACTGTAGAAGATTCCCCCGGATCAGAACCTGCTGTTTTGATCCCTCAAGGAACGCAGGTACAAAGTATCCCAACCCAACCCGGAGAACAACCTCAGACCTTTGAAACTGTGAGCGATTTCGAGGCGCGAGCAGAGTGGAACTGCATCATTCCCTATCTACACCAAGAGGAGGCCGCTAAGCAAACCATTAAACAAGATACATCTCAGCTAAAGCTACAGGGTACAAATACGCTACTTCAACCTGGTGACATCATTTTGATCGTAGGCGATGAACGAAAAGAAAACGAAGCGAGCAATAAATGGTATGTGGGGACAGTCGCAGAAGTTGAACCAAATTTGCAAGCCAATTACACACAAATTACTTGGAATTTGGATGTCCTAACTCCTTCTGCTAATCTTCGGGCAGGGCCTCCTGCAAATCCTGAGGTGTTCGTATTGCGCCAGAGAGCTGCTCTATTTGGCTACAATGCGCCTCAATCAAGTTACACAATGATTCAAGGTGAAGGTACGATTTCCAGTGGAACAGGTTCAGCGGGACGGGGCACCGTTAGTGGAGACAATACCCTCTTCAAAGCCCAGCTTAAAGTCGGTGACATTATTATTGCTGAGGATAACCAGACGAGAAGCATTGTTTCGATAAATGATGCAGGTCTGATTGTTGACGCTCCCTTCAATCCTGCTTTGAACCAAAAAAGATTTAGTTTCATTCGACCGGGAGATATTAGAACCAACCCCCGTGTTGAAGGAACGCAAATTAATTTGAATGCTGCTTATCTAAGGGTTTTATCAAACAGTTGGATTCTTTTAAGTCAACCTGAGTTGTCAAACGGCACTGTTACAACTCAACTTAAAACTAAACTTTGCAAAGTCATTAGTAGCTCCGCTATTTTTCATGCTGAATTTGGTTTGGAGAGCCAAGTCACTAGACTTGAAGTTGATTCAAGAGTTCAGGAACAAGAGTTTAACGTGCGCCGAACGACTGTTTTTTTACAAAGTGAGAAGTTAGAGCTTTTCCAATCGGTTGAACTCAAACATCGAATTGAGGAAAAAAACGGAAAAACAACGATCGCACTCGATCGCGTTAATCCCAATCTGAAGCCTGAACAAGCAATTATTATCAGTAGTAGTAATCACTCTGGCGTCAAGGATAAAGTTGTAACTATTGAAGATATTTATGGAGATGTGGATAGCCATACAGTACTCGTATTGAAAGAAACGCTCGAAGCAGCTGAATATGAGCCTTCGACCCTAAAAATTTATGCCAATGTTGTTTTTGCAACGCATGGAGAAACAATCGCAGATGAAGTGCTCGGAAGTGGTGATGGAACTAAAGCAAACCAGCAGTTTGGATTGAAAAAGCCACCATTGACCTACGTTTCGTCCATAGCCGGGACAGGCATTCAGAGTACGCTCAAGGTCTACGTCAATCAGGTACTCTGGCAACACGTTCAATCCCTGCACAATCAGGATGCCCGCAGCCAGTGTTACATTGTGCAGACCAATGAGCAAGGACAAACCCGCATCATTTTTGGAGATGGGATTCGGGGTGCCCGCTTACCCAGTGGTCAGGAGAATGTGCGTGCTACCTATCGCAGTGGCATTGGTCATGTGGGTGAAGTCAAAGCTGGATCACTCATCTTACTTCAGAACCGTCCTTTAGGCATTCGGGAAGTGACGAATCCGCTTCCTGCGGGCGGAGCCGCTGATCGCGATTCCTTTGAGATTGTTCGTAAAAACGCGCCCCGTACGGTTCTCACCCTGAATCATGTCGTGTCTCTACGCGATTTTGAGAACTTTGCGCGGAGTTTTGCGGGCATTGGTAAAGCTCAGGCTTCCCTAATTTGGACAGGGGAGATGCGACAAATATACATCACAGTCGCTGATGAGAATGGTAAAGCGGTTCCTAGGGAGCTGTGCAATACCTTGCGGGATGCGATCGCGGCTGCGGGCAATGCCCTTCAACCGATTCAAGTAGTCCCTTACGACCCAAAGGAAGGTTTGTTTAACTTAGAAGCTAAGATATTAGTCGGCGATCGCTATCGATTTGAAACTGTAAAGCCTCAAATTCAACAAGCATTAAGTCACGCGTTTAGCTTTCACCAACGGGAGTTTGGTCAGGGCGTCGCAGCGTCGCAGGTCATTCAAATCATTCAATCTGTAGAAGGAGTTGTGGCTGTAGATTTGGATGCGCTCTATCTAAGTCCTCCTAATCAAACGAATCAGACGAAACAGGCTAGTCAGCCTAATCTACTCGAATCATTCCTTGTAGCCGGGTTAGGGCGTTGGCAAGGTGGAAAAGCAGAGCCTGCTCAGATTTTGTTGTTAAACTCCACTGAAGAAGGAACTGTTTTGGAGAGGTGGACATGAATCAGCCAAGTGCAGAACGCCTCTATCACCTTCTACCTGCTATTTATCGTCAGCGAGATGAGGCTGAAGGAGAGCCACTACGTGCGCTGCTTGCGGTGATGGAAACTGAACTGCAAACAATCGAAGCTGATATTGAAGGACTTTATGAAAATTGGTTTATTGAAACCTGTGAAGAGTGGGTTGTTCCATACATTGCCGATTTATTAGGTGTTAGCAACCTTAGCGATCAGGAAAGCACTCGCTTAAGCCATCGATCCTATGTGGCAAATACGATCGCCTATCGTCGCCGCAAGGGAACACCTGCGATTTTAGAGAACATCACGATGGATGTCGCCAATTGGCGATCTAAAGTTGTGGAAGGGTTTGAAGGCGTGAGTGTGACTCAGTCAGTTAACCATGTTCGTCCTGATAAAGGTAGAACGTTGGATATTCGTAACAAATCGGTATTAGACCAGTTAAATTCGCCGTTTGATGCGGCGTCTCATACGGTTGATGTTCGCCGTATTGCCTCGCAATATTCAATCCGAGGTCAATCGAATATTTTGAATTTAGGATTGTTTGTTTGGCGACTGCAAAGTTATCCAATTAGAAACAGTCCTGCCGCTTCTGTGAGTGGGGGGTGCTATACCGTTCATCCGTTGAAAAGGGATATGCCCCTATTCAACCGTCCCCAAACGAAAACCGATATCACTCAACGAACTGAGGTCATTCATCTGCCCTGTTCCCTTAGCGTTGAAACACTCGCAGCAGACTTAAAGGAGTACAACACGCGATACAAAGAGCCGAACCAACCACCCAACAGCAACTTTTATGGTCCCGATCGCAGTTTCAATATCACTAGAAATGGGCGATCGGTGTTACCCAGCCAGTTAGTTAGCCTGCGGTTAGAGAACTGGCAACAGGAAGGTTGGCAACGACCGAGACTTGAAGCTGGGCAAGTGGCGATCGATGTTGAACGGGGACGTTTAGTGCTTCCAGATTCTAATCAAGGCACTGCCTTATCCGTGAGCTACTGCTACGGGTTTAGTAGTGATCTGGGGGGAGGTCCCTACGATCGTCAGCAAACTCTGGCAAACCTGGCTAACTCAGACTGGTTGCAGACAGTCCCAGCGAACAGCAGTCTTGAGCGTGTTTTGGCAGACTGGCAAACTTCAGCAAAATCCAAGGGCGTTATTCAGATTTTAGACAACGGTGTTTATGGCAGTAATGAACAGCCCATGACGACGATAACGCTGCCTGCATTCAGTCAATTGACTCTAGAATCCGCAGATGGAAATCGTCCTGCTATTCAATCCCCTCAGATTGTGATTGAAGCTGCGGAGGCGGGGGCAAGCCTGATTTTGAATGGTTTTCTGATAAAGGGCAACCTCATCATTCGTGGAAACCTGAACCTAACCCTAATTCATTGCACAGTGCTGGGGGGAATTGAAGCCGATCAAAGTGTCAACTTACAAGCGACGATTGCTTACAGCATTGTGGGTCCTCTGCGCTTACCTGATCAACGCGCTATTCTGACCATTCAAGACAGCATGGTCGATAGCCGCCCTGATGCCACGACGATCGCTGAAAAAGCCAATACTTTTGCCATTGCAGCCGATGAAGCAGGTGCTCCGGGACCGGTGACCACATTAGAACGAACAACGGTTTTTGGGCAGGTGAATCTGGGTGAATTGCCGCTCGCCTCAAACGTCATTTTTACAGCCCCTGTCGCTGTACAACGCCAATATTCCGGTGGAATTCGCTTCAGTTATGTTCCCAGCGATTCTGCTACTCCCCCTCGCTATCGCTGTCAGCCTGATCTGTGGCTGCATCAGCCAACTCAGGAAGCCTCAATCGATGGTCGCGATCGCCTCTTACAACTCACTCCCCGCTTTACCTCTGTCACTTACGGAGAACCGGGTTATGCTCAACTCAGTCAGCACTGTGCTCAGGAAATTGCGGCTGGGGCAGATGATGGTTCTGAAATGGGTGTTTTTCATCTGCTGCATCAGCCGCAGCGCAGGGCCTACTTACAGCTCAACTTAGAGGAGTATGTTCCGTCTGGTTTAGATATTGGCATTTTTTATATCACGTGATTAGCGACTTGCAGTTCGAGGTAATTATGAAAGGCGATTTTTCCCGGTTTACGTTTGACTCTAAAAATCGTTATAGTCGCGTCTTAATGCAGCAGGGACGGGTACAACTTGATGCGGATTGGAATGAGCAACTCGATATTTCAGCCTATCGAACTGAAACAGAAATTACTGATTTTATCGGGCAAAGCGGTGCACCCGAAAACAATGCTGGATTTGTAATTTCAGTCATTGATGAAGGGACGAATTTGAAGATTGGTCAAGGTCGCTTCTATATTGAGGGCATGCTATTTGAGAACTACTCATACTCAGCAGATGTCGATGTCACCTTTACAAACCAACCAGATTTCCCCAATGCCACAATTGAGGACTTTTTATCTAAAAGAAAACCAGATGGAAAATACCTAGTTTATTTAGATGTCTGTCAGCATCACATCACAGCTTTGGAAGCTCCTACTATCCGAGACATTGCGCTGGGGGGAGCAGATACAACCACACGAGTCAAAAATGTCTGGCAGGTCAAACTTTGCAAGTTAGAAGATGCAGACACCCTCAACAGAAGTGATTATGGGGGGCCTGGTTGGCAACCTGAGGGAGAAGCCGCGATTAGCGAGGGAAAATTAACCGTCAAAGCGACCCCTGGAGCGATTACAGAAAACCAGCTTTACCGAGTCGAAATTCATCAGGGTAACGAAGGGAGTAAAACTAAATCGACCGATAACGTTAGCTTTAAATGGTCACGGGATAATGGCGCGATCGCAGCCCAGGTAGAAGCAAGTACTGACGAAGACTTCATCATTAAGAATGCTGGACGTGATGCTGATTTGGCATTTCCGGTAGGTGCGTTAGTTGAGTTTAGTAATGCAAACTTGCCTTTGAATGGAAAGCCCGGAATACTGGCAACGGTTAAGCGGGTGCAGAGCAACCGCTTAACCGTTGAATGGAAGGCTCCTGATACTCAGCCTCCTGAAAACTTGAAGGAGCTTACGATCGCCCGTCGTTGGGATTGCAGTAAGGAGATCGGGATCGAGAGTTTTAATGAATTTTATGAACTAGAACAAAGCATCACAGTCAAGTTTGAATTAGGCAAACTCTATAAAACAGGGGATTATTGGTTGATTCCATCTCGTGCTCTAACCGGCAGCATTGAATGGTCGCCTGAAGCCCAATCTGCCCACGGCATAAGACATCGTTATTGTAGCCTGGCTTTGCTGGAGCGAAAAGACGGAATCTTTTCAGTCTTAGCGGATTGGCGATCGATCTTCAAACCCATCACCTCTGGGCTGCTCAACAAAGCAGGCGACACTATGACTGGGAGTTTAACAATCGAGCAGAATCTCTCTGTCACTGGCAAGGCGGCGATCGGTTATAACAGTACCAATCAAACTGCTGCTTTAGCTATTAATGGTAATGTTGGTATTGGCACAACATCTCCAGGAAGTATGTTATCGGTGGCGGGAGGAGTCGCGATCGGCTCCAATTCTCTAGTTGCGGCATCAGATGGCCAGCTTCTTGTCCAAAATAGTATTCGTGCAGCGAGGATTGGTATTGGTACACTACCCAACAGTGTGTTATCCGTGGCAGGAGAAGTGGCGATCGGGTATAGTTACGCGGGTAGTAATTCTGCCCCTGAAAACGGTCTTCTCGTTGAAGGAAATATTGGTGTTGGCACACCCATACCTCAAAGTAAGTTATCAGTGGCAGGGGGAGTGGCGATCGGTTCCAATTACTCATTTCGGAATGCTGCACCTAATGATGGGTTAATTGTGGAAGGTAATTTGGGTATTGGAGAAATTAACCCAAAACAGAAACTCGTAGTTACCAACGGTAAAGCCTCAGTCGGTTATAACGATGCCGATCAAACCGCTGCTTTAGCAATTAGTGGTAATTTGGGTATTGGTACAACATCCCCAAAAGCACAACTAGAAATCAGTGGAAGTCTTCAGGCAACAGGAAACAATCAAGCTCTAACTGCGCTACACATCAAATCTACTTTTAACGAAAATAGCAAGAACGGCGTTAAGCAAAACGGACTCATCATTGAAAATGGCAACGTGGGTATTGGTACAACGAATCCGATATCAAAACTAACTATTCAAACTATTGACCCCTACTCTGGAAAAGTCTTTAGATGTGAAGTTAAACAAGAACCTGAAAAGTATTATTTGGAGTTGAATGCGACAACAGAAACAGGAATTGTTCGATGGGGCTTTAAACTTGGACATCACCCGACGTCTTACTCAAATGTATTGGTATTTGATCAGCAGGCTAGGGTCGGTATTGGAGTAGAAAAACCAACTGTAGCGTTAGATGTAAATGGGATTATTAAAGGTGTAAACACCAAGCCACTAATGGAGCAAATTGTTCATCGGCGCATTCTTTACTCAGGAACACCGCAGAGTTGTGGACCAAGTGAAGTTGATCCAGGGAAATTGCTTGTTGAGGTGAGCTCACTAGTTGCAGCAGTTCCTGAAAAACAGGCTAATACTTCTCGCAAATATCGACTTTATGCAGAATATGCAGCCTATACAAGTCCAAGCTCAAACATAGCATTAAAAACGGAAATTAAATTCATTAAAGTTAATTCTTCTGACCCTTCTGCATCTTTCACTCTTTCTAAAAATTCCTACGTCGCCAATCTCACGATCGATGAATATACAGAATGGAAAGTAGTTCCGGAGTTTGAAAACCTCGATGTTAATTGCAGGATTTATTTTTCGGTAAAGGCAGCGAATGAAACCAAATGGGGAAGCATTAGGCATCTAGAGTTGCAAGTGGCGGACTTCTTCTTATAAACTTAGCTTATCAAGATAATAAGGTAAGTATAATGAAAGAAAAACTTCAACAGCGATTACAATCTCTTAAATCTGAGTTTGAGGAAGGACAAAAGATATTAGCTGAATTGGAAGCCAAACAGACCAATTTACATCAAACTTTGCTTCGCATTAGTGGGGCAATTCAGGTGTTAGAGGAAGTGTTGAGCGAAACTTCTGAGAGTAATGGCTTTTCATCGAATATGGCTGTTCCCAATTCAGAGGCAATTCAACCACAAAACTCTTCAGAGCCGTTAGCGTTGTAACTACTCACCATTGCATCATTTTATCCCCGTTGCCAAAGTTGGATGAACAGTAGAGCGGGTGTTGATTATGAGTTTTTGCCGATCGCGCGATCGCTCATCTGTTCATTCCCCAAAAATTCCAGTTTTCTCGCAATTCTCCTTCTAAAGCCCCAAATAGGTCATTAATATAATCGACGTATTTCAGATAAGTCTTCCACTCGACCAGGGTAACGTTTTCTGTATCGTGTGCGCGCTCCCATGCGTTAAACAATTGCTGTTCCGTAAATGGGCCACTGTTTAAGTCCGCGCCTAATTGTCCAGTTGCGATAATCTGATCTAACCACTCCTGTAGTTTCCGCAATTCCTTGAGCCGAGTGGGTGTATCCAATTCTGGTAGTTGCACATTCAAATCTTTAACCGGATGACCAAAATGTGAACCCCTATGTCGTATGTTTCCATCGTCATCCATATCACAGTCAAACACGGTCATTTTTTCAGCCGGGCTCCACTTTGCGGAGAAAGACTCTGGAATCGGCAGCCATGTGTCGTGAGTCAAACTGAAGTATTGGAATTGGATGTCATTACCAACCTTCTCACCTGTAACCTTTCTCTTGCTGAAGTAGCTGTTAAATCCCACCGCTGTTTCATAACTTCTGAAATACATGAACGTTCTCTTACCGCTGTGAAACACCTGACTGGGTAATCGATACTTATTGATCGGGGCATATCTTGTATATCCGCGCGGGTCTATCAAATACTCGGAATTGGCGATATTCGGATCTCCATTATCGGTTCTAAACTTCGCTTCTTTATTCGGAAATGGCGCTCTTTGGATGACTGCTGTGAGTGGATTCTCACTTTTCTGCATCACATGGGTTAGCTCGTGCGCAATCAACTCCTGGCCTCTGCGGTTCCCTGGTTGATATTCCCCCTGCCGAAAGAAGATGTCCTGTTGGGTTGTAAAGGCTCTGGCGTGAATCGATCGATTCAACTGATCTGCCCTGGCATCGGTGTGGATCTTCACTCGGCTAAAATCTGCCTCAAAAGCCTGTTCCATGGGTTTACGAATCGTTTCAGCCAGAGGCGTTCCACCACCCCGCGATCGCCCAATTCCCGCTGCTAACTCCGGTGTTGCGGGTGTGCTTGCGGATGGGCTTTGGACTAAAGGCTTCATTTGCAACCTACCGTCGTTGTCCTCATCGGTGGGTTGGCGTTGAATAGTTTCCTCAGGTTGAGACGCTTGAGGGGCATTGATGTGATTGACGGCTTGCGCTGCTACGCGATCGGCTTCTTGCTCATACTTATCTTCCACTGCACCGATTATTAGCTTCGGCTGAATTAACAGATAATTGGTAGAGGGAACCGACAAGTTGAGTGCTTCATGCAAAAGAGGCGCTTTAGAGGGCATAGATTGAGACAGACCGGGATTGCTCCATCCCCGCTGCAACAACTTAGGGTGTGTTGAGGGAACGGGTTTCTTTAGCTCTGCCTTAACGGAGGCTGAGAGTTGCCTGCTCATTCACCACATCCTCTCTAAATGGATGATTGATTTAACGACTAGGAGGTTCAAGAATATAGCCCGACCCAAAATTATATGCCCGGCTAGGGTCATAAAGTGCTGGAGTACGAATCAACCGGCGTCCTGTGCTCCGCCCAACGTAAACATCATCATTACCTGGTTGAGGGGAAAATTCTTCATCTGGTACCGTAGGAACCTGAGCAGCAGTCGTACCAAACAAAACGTCATAAGCTTTACCGTTCACCGTTAGCCATGTATGGGAACGGGGTTGAGCAGTGAAAAAGATTCGCCCGGCTGCTACATAGCCTCCTCCCGTGTCTGTAAAAACATTTCCAGGAAAAGTGCTATGAATTAATCCTTCATGAGTTCTAGGTATGGTTGATAAATTGTGGGTCAACACGGGTGGATCAATATAGCCGTGTCCAATTGTAGGTGTAGTTCCAGTCCAAGTTTGGAAAATATTTTCTAAGATTGCCACTAAATCATGGCAAGCAGCTTCTGCCTTGACTGACCGATGCTTTCGCATCTCAATTGGGTTAACACCCGGTGTTGTTGCAGAATAGATCGCCTTAATACCGCGATCCCTGGCACTGATTCCAGTTGCTCCTATGAATCCAGCAAAGACTTGATCCGCGATCGACAGCACATCCGTCGTTACTGCTGCTGCACCTTTGGTTCTTTTCACCCGATCTCTGGCGTTATACAGCACGGCTAATTGAGGAGTCTCGTTTACTAACTTGTTGAATACGGCAGGAGTTGCATGGGTTTCCAAAGCAATTAAGAAATTAGCAATTTGGAAAAGTTGAACTACTGCACGATTACCAGGTTGATCCTTCAAAGGCGTCAGAAAATTAGTGATGATATCATCGGCAATAGGGGTGGTCATCCATCCATAAGAATTCTTTGT
Source organism: Leptolyngbya sp. PL-A3 (assembly GCF_039962325.1). NCBI lineage: Bacteria > Bacillati > Cyanobacteriota > Cyanophyceae > Leptolyngbyales > Leptolyngbyaceae > Leptolyngbya > Leptolyngbya sp. PL-A3. Next base: position 8,981 of record NZ_JAMPLB010000052.1, on the reverse strand, counting down.
TGCCAATGCAGCAGGGGTTAAATCTCCTTGACCATAAGTATTGATAGGAGCAGTGAAGTAATACTTCATCCACTTGTCTACCGTACCAGCGGAAGCTGTCATGCTTTTCTTAAGCAGTTCACGAAAGTACTCTGGATCCTTATCATTCAGAACCCTTGCTCTGGTGCGAATTCGAGCAAAAGTACCATTATTGACAGCATCCTCAAAAGTTATAGCTTGATATGTTAGTGGTAGTCTAATTAAATCTGCAATTTGCCCTTGCTTGGCAATGACTGCATTTTCTAGTTCCGTAATTTTGTCATCTCGTCGGCTCTGATTAGAATTAGAATTCGTGTACTTTTTAGCTTTGGCATTGCGCCAGTATCCAATTGAGTAGAGGATGGTTTGAAGTGCTTGTCGTTGGGCGAGGCGATCGCCGCTTCCAGCAACGTCGTCCCAACCCTTAACAGCGTTGTCAATCGCGTCTAATTCAGCCGATCGCTTGTAGCCTAACATGCTTGTATCCCATTTCCATGACCTGCGGCTTGGAACATCGTCATAGCATTGCACAACTCCCTCTAATGGATTAATCGATTTCTTTGGGTTGGCTAACTCAATCCCTTTGCGATGAGCTTGCTGTTTTAAGGACTGACTGTGCAGGTTGCGATGCCCTCGCTTCTGCTGCACCACTGTACCGCTCTGCTGCACCACATGGGTTAACTCATGAGCAATCACCTCCTGCCCAGTCCGACTATTTGGCTGATATGCTCCTTGGCGGAAGTAGATGTCCTGTTTGGTGGTGAAAGCTCTGGCGTGAATTGATTGATTCAACTGGTCTGCCTGAGCATCGGTATGCACTTTAACGTGGCTAAAATCTGCATTAAAAACCTGTTCCATGGGTTTACGAATCGCTTCAGTCAGGGGAGTTCCATGACCCCGCGATCGCCCAATCCCAGCTTCTAATTCCGGTGTGGCAGGCATACCTGCCGATGGGCTTTGCAATCGGGGTTTCATTTGCAGTCTGTCGTCTTCCTCATCAGTTGGTTGGTGTTGAGTGGTTTCCTTAGGTTGAGACGCTTGAGGGGCATTGATGCGATCGACGACTTGCGCTGCCACGCGATCGGCTTCTTGCTCATACTTATCACCCACTGCACCAATCATCAGCTTCGGCTGAATCAACCGATGATTGGTCGAGGGAACCGACAAGTTGAGTGCCTCATGCAATATTGGCGGTCGATCAATAGCGGTACCGTGTTGAGGTGTTACTGGATACTGAAGCGATCGGCTTGAAGTGGCAGTCAAGAGCGATTGCGGAGCCGTTTGAGATTTCAAGCGCGATCGCATACTCACCACCTCAATAGTGTTATCTGGATATTAATACTATTTCCTAATCAACGCAGAATCGAGCCAAGCAATGTCATTGTGCAGGTTCAAGAAATAGAGGAGGCAATCGACCACTATCACGCCATCTGCCTCACCTTATGAGGGCGATCGCTCTGAGGTTCTTTTATCCTTAATGCGATTGCCCTCTTCCAATAATTATCCTTCCCACGGCGATTACCTGACTATAAGCGCACTTCCATCATCAATGTTGGGGATCGCAAGAACAAACGAAATCAAAGGTCACATTTTTATTTGGATTAACCCAAAAAGATGATGGTATTGGCTTTCCTTCATTAACTCACTTCAAGCGAGGGAGATCGCACTTGTAGCAGTTCATCGATTAGCCCAGGGTGAATCATCATGAAGCTACCCTTGGTTGCAATAGTCCCCAATAATGAAGGGAGAGAGGGATTTCACCAACTCTACAAATAATTTTATGGACTCATTGATAGATCCGGCATCAGCGTAGCCACCTGACCCTCAGCCTTTGTTCCAATAGCACTTTCAAGGTTTTCGATATACTTTTTGTCAAAGCTTGCCCTAATCAGATGATTTCTGAGTGCGACACCGATCCCTTCATCGCTTGCTTTCATTGGTTCGAGAAATATCTTCTTAAGAATTTTCTTTTTCGAGTCTTCATCGCCTTTTAAGTCTGCATAAAACTTGCTGTGATAGTACGGCAAATGATGCCAGTATTCGCCGATGATCTTATTGACCACATTCTCATTCTCCGTATAGAGATTGTCAAAATAGCTGACTGGATCTTTGAGCTTTTTACCAAGAATCTTCTGCCGCTCTGCCGCCTCAACCTTGACTGAAGCGTTAGTATTTCGGTAGTTTGGAATGACTTCTTCTGATAAGCCCTTAAGCCGCTTTACCAGTCCTAGTTTGTTTTTGTTGAAGTCATCGATTGACGAACAATTGAAAATATTGTTTGTGAACTGACGTACATAAGGAAGTTTATCAGGATCATCAAGTAGAAGTCCTTCAAGCGGTTTCTTGTAATTCAAGTCACCCGATAAATAGGTAAATAGCAGCTTGATCGAAGCGGCTACTTCATCAAATTTATCTATCGGCAGCCTGCTAATAAAAGGACCCACTTTTTTATAGGAAAACGGGCTCTGTTGAAGTATGGAGCCAAAGATGTTTGTTGCATTCGCATGAGAATCCCTCATCTCATCAGCCTTCTCTCTGATGTCCTCAATTACCTTATCCAACTTTGTGTCATCGCCTTCTACAACTGGGTTGCCAAGATAGGTATACGTCGCGTAGTTCTCGACATCCGTAAGCATCGGCAGATAAAGGATACCCAGGTCAACAAGTCGGGGCACAGCCTTGACAAGAGCCGCGTAGTGCTGAGTCTTGTTATATGGATTTGCGTCAGCAAACACTTTGTTCACTGAACCTTCAGCATGTCCCGTTGGGTTATAAGCGCCGTAATAGGTAGTTGCGGGCAGCATTTGGTTCGCTTCTACATAAATACCGAGTAAGTCTTCGATCAATCGCTTCCATGCAGTCAACGTGTACTTCTCTTTTTTTGCGCGCTCGACACGGGAGAGAATTTTGTCTTGCTTATCCTTGACTTTTTTTCGTACGCCCGGTTTGCCACCCATTGTATCGATGTTTTCTTTATCACTATTGGTCAGTTCTTCAAGTCCCTCTAACGCCTCCTTGCACAAAATTTCTTTAAACATGTTTTGTAAGCTCTGCCGCTTGAATGTCCAAGCAATCGTGTGTGCCCCCTGTTTGTCTCCAAACTGTGTTTCGGCACGCACATCGGGAACCTCAATATATGCCAGAATCACCTCAGACGGACTGTATTCGGTGATGCCTGCTGCTTGATTTGATAGCAATTCTGCGGTCGCTAACGTGGAGCGCTGTTGGTCAAGCAGATTTGTTGGCACATTAGTTGCTAGGGTCTTTAGCTCGCCTGTATCCTTCAGATAGTCTTTTTTCTTATCGTAGTATTGCGCTGTAGACGCCTGTACCCATTGATCAACAGTTTTGCCCTTAATGACATGTGATTCTAGCTCCCCAAATTTGCCTTGTACTTTCAATTTCTTATACGTAGAGATCAGCATTTCATACCATGAGGCAACAGCCTTTTCAACAATTCTTGCACCACTCTCATCGGTATTCACTTTACCGATATCGAGCAGGATGAGTGCTAACTCCTTGACATCAGTTGCCGATACGTCATCAAACTTTTCGGAATCTCCTGCTTGCTCATTGAGTCGCTTAAGCTTTTCTCTGGCATCTGCTTCGCCATGCCCACCACTTGCTTTACCGATCGTGGCAAATTGGCTGTGTTGATTCGCCTCTACAAATAGCGAGACAATCTCCTCAAACTGCACCATCTTGAGTTCGAGGGTGTCCTCAGTGTTCATAACATTTTGAATCATGGTAAGTGCGGTTGTACGTTTATCTTTATCCTCGTTTTTACCACCTAGCATGACATCGTAAATCTGATCCTTCAACAGCCATTCTTGCAATTGCTCCAGCGCCTTCTTGAGCGGCAAACCTGTCAGCGTTTGACTCCAAAACGACACCATTGCCGCCCATGCAACTAAATGATCGCCTTGTTGCGGTTCTTGCGCTGTGGGTCGTCGTTGTTCTGAAATCCACACCGATCCAAGTACGACATCGTCTGACTTGACTGTTGCTGCTGATGCATTGGGTTTTACCACTGCGCGCAGCCAATATTCAACATCGAGCTTATCCGTTTTAGTGCGTTTAGATTCAGCGTCTGTTTCGACGTCTGATTCAGCGTCTGATTCAGATGTAGAAGGATTTAACGGTCTTTTGGCGACAAACTGAATGATGGGGGAGAAATGCGTTTGAATTTCTCCCCCAGATGTGGCAATAGTCTTCTTTGGAGCTACTGAGGCTTCCGTTAGCTCTCCTTCTTGCTGTACTTTCATTGCTGGTTGTGCCGATGATCTGGTTGCAATGTATTCGGAACGTCTCATTTGCAGAGCCTTCTCCCCCATTACATCTGCTTCATGCTCTAGTCGCTCATCATCGTTGCCTGGTCTTCCATCCTTCAACCGTAGCGTCGGACTGACGCGACCCCGTTTTTGCTGTACCACATGCCACGCTTCATGGGGCAAATGCTTTTCTTGCCCCGGTCCTATATAAATGTCTGTACCCTTTGTATAAGCCGATGCTTGTAACCGGGCTGGTTTGGATGAGTTGTAGTGAACGTTAACCCGATCCATTGAGAAACCGGAAAGGCGCTCAACCCCAGCCTTGAGAGGAGCAGGCAATCCGGTTTGATTCGATTGCTGGTTCTCCGTCTGTCCTGGAGGATTCCTCTCCTGTCCAACCGTATTGCTGGCAGATCCGCTCCTCAGCTTACGTTGAACAATGGGACGATCGATTGAATGAATGGGGATATCCAATGCTTCATGTAGAACTGGAGTCGGTGCAGCATGTTCAGCTTGTGGGGAGGGTTCGCGATCGCCCCAACTATTTTGCAGCAACCGAGTCTGGGTTGAAGTGGTGACTGGCTTTGATTCTGCTTTGGCTGAAGTTGATTGCTGCCTGCTCATTCACCCAATCCTCCATCAATTGATTGTGCGATCTGGTTTGCGCTGCTCATACCCAACCTCCGGCTTCGGCATTGGTGAGGGTTTTTTCTAATTTGGTGTACTCACTCTGAGCCGCTCGTAGTAAATGTTTCATCTGTAAAGGTTCGCGGCTATCAGCAGCTAAAAATGCGGCATTCAAAGCGATGTTGCGAATATTGCCGCCTGCCACACTCAATTGAGCTAGCTTGCCGTAATCCAGGCCCTCGGTGGGCAACTTCGCTGGAAACATCCGCTGCCAGATCTCCGTACGTTGCGCCACATCGGGAAACGGAAACTGCACCACAAAGCGAATCCGGCGGAGAAAGGCAGGGTCAATCGCGCTTCTCAAATTCGTCGTCAAAATGGCTAAACCTCGATAGGCTTCCATCCGTTGCAACAGATAGCTCACTTCAATATTGGCATAGCGATCGTGGCTATCTTTCACCTCACTCCGTTTGCCAAACAGCGCATCCGCTTCATCAAACAACAGAATTGCTCCACCCATTTCAGCCGCATCAAATACGCGACGCAGGTTTTTCTCCGTTTCGCCAATGTACTTGCTCACCACCTGGCTCAGGTCAATGCGATACAGGTCTAGCTTTAAATCTTGAGCCAGCACTTCCGCTGCCATGGTTTTTCCCGTTCCACTGGCACCCGCAAATAACGCGCTAATGCCTAACCCGTTGGCACTGTGGGTAGCAAATTCCCAGATCTCATAAACGGTCGTGCGTTGCCGAATTTGAGCTGCAATTTCCCGCAAGGTTTGCTTTTGCGATTCTGGCAACACTAGATCATCCCATCGTGCGGCGGGTGGAATTCGCTGTGCCAGATTGTCTAACCGGGTGCGGGCTTGAGTCCGGCAAACCTCCCAAAGCAGTTTGGAGTCGGGAGTTTTGTGGTTTGTAGTTTGCGTTTTAAACGCTTCCGTAATGGACTGGATCGTCAGGGGGCTGAGATTGAAGTGGGAAACGAGCGTGTCTAGCTGCCCATTGAGGTTAGCGGTTGAGACACCGAGCGCGCACTGCCAGAGTTCCCGTTGTTCCGCAGTGGTGGGTTTATGCACGTCTAAACGCAGACTCAAGCGCTCTTGCAAGTCTAGCGGCTCGTGTCCGGTGACGATCGCCATTCCTTGCAGCGATTCGAGAAATGGGAGTGTGGCGCGTTGAATCGTCGCATCAAACTCGTGACAATCTACTAGCAGGGCACTCTGACTAAAAAAGGCTTCCCGTTCCCAGAGCCGCGCCAGGGCTTCCCGTTCTGCGGCAGCAGCAGGAATATCCACCGCCCGGATCCGGTGAAGCTGAAGACCAAGCTGGTTGCAAGCCGAAACTGCGATCGCCGATTTGCTCACCGGGTCTTCACCACAAAGCTGGATGATAGGCAGTCTATCCAAGGCTTCAGACCATCTATCCACAATGCGTTCTGCCAACTGCTGGTGCGATCGCGGGAGTTCAGCCGAAATAGTCAATGGCTGCACCAACCCAGCCAGGCGATCGTCTAAATAGGAAATGCCATTCAGATAATGCAACACCCGCTCATCAATCCGTAAGCGGCTCTGAGTCAAACTTTCGCCATGATTGATGTCGATCAACCGCCAACGTCGCAGTGGCCGTGCTGGCGTGAGAGCGCCCCAATTAGCATCTGGTAGGGCAGCCAGTGCCAGGCTGAAGGTGGGGTAAGCCTGTTGAGTCCCGTTCACCGTTCCACACAGTTGAGCGAAAGAAGCGCTCAGCTCAACCCCTGCACACAATAACAACACATCCTGCTCAAAGGGGGTTAGCCCAAACGCGCTACATACGCTCAATAGGGCTGGCGGTGGCGAAAGTTGGGTAGCGATGGCTTCTAGTTCTGCAAGTGCAGTCTTGTCCTCAATGTCTGTAAGTTCCTCGCCCTGCGATCGCGCCACATACTGTTGCAAAGCAACCCGAACTCTCTCCAAAGCAATTGCCAAATACTGCTGATTCGCGAGTTGCCAATTCTGCGATGTTGCCACAATCATGTGATTTCAAGCTTAGGTCCAATGTATTGGTTAAATGTCGGGCTGTCTAGCTTTGTATCAACTTCCAGGACACTTTCTGCCCCATCAACCCGTAAGCGCATGAGAAAAATGCCTAGCGGGAAATCAATTGGAATGGGAAAACTGAGATCACTTGTCGATTCAGATCCGGTGGCGGAACGGGAAGGAATTGCGATGACGCGATCGCCAATCAGCAAAGCCACTCTTTGCTTACGACCAACCGGTGGCTCGACTGAGAGGGTTAATGTACTGCCTTGGGAAGCTTGGAGAACGGTGGGGGATGACTGGGAAGACGGGATAATTTTGGGTGCCAATACGAACGCCACAATGTTGGACTCAACCCCACGGTGAGGTTCAGAGTAGCTTCCCGTACCAAAATCAAGCGGATGAACAATCTGAACCGTATTGACTCCGGCTCGAAGACCCGCTGGAAGTGGCACCTGAATTTGCGTATTGGTCACATTGGCTGGATTTTGCGGCACTCCGGCTTCCATGCCAAAACTCACTTGCACCAGCTCTGCTTTCAGATTCTGTCCTTGAATCGTGAGGGTTTCCCCTGCCAAGATCATCTGTGGAGAGATTGTTTCAATCACAGGACGATTAAATGGCAACGTGATGAGGTTTCGATCGCGGACTGGTAAAGCAGATTTAGTTGGGCGATGTCCTTCAATCAGCACGACCGACGCTTGATAAACTACTGTAGGACGATACTGAGACTGGAGGGCAGACCAGAGTTTAGAGATTTCCTCTGTGTTCATACTCTGGGGACTAATCTTAATCTGTTCAATCTGATCCGCCAGCTCTGATGTCGCCAAGGCTCTTTCGGCAGCACTATCACTCGATGCCAAACTTTCTAAAGCAGAACGAATTCCACCTCGTGTCAGTACTGGAAATTCATGCAAGAGCTGCATCGCATAACCCAGCATAATTTCAGCATGAAAAGCTTCCCGGCTGTAAGCAGTCAGTAAATAGTGCAAATCGAGTGCCAACGGTGGATTCGTCAGTTCTTCGCCCCGACTATCTCGTGACGGCAGTCCCATGTTGCGCCATCCTAAGTTGGGCGTTGTTTGGTAGAGAAAAAGATTCAGCCGACTTTTTGCCAACGCACCCGCATTTGACCCGTCTAGCTCTGGTGCCAGCATTGTAATGGTCGGAGAGTCTCCTAAACTACTCGCAATGCCCCGCCGAATTAAACCATTTTCCAGCAGATTCTTAATGACTGCGCTGACTGCTCCGATCGCAAGGGCACTACTCATCCGTCGCCTCCACTGCGAAATTTTAGAAGTTGTGTAAAGAAAGTTTAGAAGCCTGCGGCGCTGAGCGGTGACGGATTGGAAGAAATGACCTTAGCGATCGTACCTTCATTCGCCCGACGGTAACTTGAATAGTAGATGAAGAGACGATATTATTGCCGCTGAGTTTACGTGCAACATCGCTTCTCAGACTTGAACTGCCATTCCTGTTAGGAGAAATGCAAGCGATGGAGAAGCTTATGACACCAGTGAAACGATTCTGGGAGTGATAGTAGCTCGCTGGTTTAACTGAAACAATTTGTAGCCTACTGGAGTAGGGTTATGCTCCTCATCTTTCCTTGAGAGTCAGTTGAAATTTAACTTGGCTTAAGATATCGCCAAGAATTTTACTTGACTTATCAGGTACTGTCAACTTAAACCAACAGGTGAAAAATAGTAGTGTGGCAAAAATAGGAGAGAGGTAAGGTATGAGGACTAACACCTGCCCATCTTGGCCTAAGCCGAATACCGTTAAACTATTGAGCTAAGGATTAACTGGGCAACGCTCTAAAGACAATTGTTCTTGGAGTAACTCAAATGAAATGTAAATGAAGCTTTAAACGACAATGTGTTGTGCGGAATAATGGCCAACGGCGTTGGAAACAGGCATATCAACTGCTTCAGCCTCGGGCGCATCTAGCGGTTGGGGGAAGCAGAAATAAGAATTTGAGAGAATAGAAGTAGAGACAAAAAAGGGTGAACCGTCAGGCTCACCCAAAAACAAACAAAATCTACTTCTAT
>NZ_JAMPLB010000051.1:0-48315 GCF_039962325.1 Leptolyngbya sp. PL-A3 | reverse complement strand
AATGCAATAAGATTGTCGTTATTCATGGTGTATCCTCGTCTGGTCTTTTTCCTTATCCAGCAGGATACGCCGTTTCTTCTCCTTTACTCATACACCACAAATAAACATAGCTCAGCCAAGCTTAAAAAACTTGGTTTATACAATTATTCAAATACTAAATGTATTAAATATTTGTGATAGTGACATTATATGTAACGCTTATATTAAAAGCATCTCAATAGATTAACCTCAGTTTGAGATAAGCTGAAGTGCTCATTTTGGTGTGCACTTTGCGCACGCTAAAATGAGCGTTTTCGAGTGCCGCGCAACGCGCAGCACTCGAAAACGCCCTTACCCGAACTCAGGTTAGATTAAGTGAGAATTTAGATGCTCAATGATATGAGATGACTATCGTAAAATTTCATGGTTTGGAGAATTCTTGTGTAGGAGCGAACAGCCATTCGCTCCTACATTTTCTCCTGCAAAAAGGCTACTGTATTAACGAATTCTGTAGCCGGTTATCGCAAAGCCGAATAAGCTTTGGGGGGTGTTTTAGGAAGTGGCGCAGCCCATTGCAGGACGCGTTCTACGATGCCAGGAGCAAGGCGATGGCCCCAGACCGCCAGGTGACTTTGCCAGCCTACCAAAATTTCTGTTGAGTTTCGTGCTAACCCTTTAACGAGAGCTTCGGCAACTTCCTCAGAGGTCATAGGCACAATCCACCGGAACCAGCGGAGATGGCGCACCATGTCTGTATCTGTTAGGGATGGCAGCAGGGCGACCACTCGCACATTGTGAGCGGCTAACTCGCCCCGGAGGGCTTGAGTGAACCCGAGCAGGGCAAACTTAGTAGCCGAATAGGTCGCCATGGTTGGAGCTGCTAATTTACCCATGAGGCTGGAAACGTTGATAATCGTTCCTTCTCGTTGGGCGACCATACGGCGAGCAATTAAGCGGGTAACAGTATACGTTCCCAATAAGTTGATCCCGATTTCCTCCTGTACTAGTGGGAGGCGTGATTGCAGGAACGTAGATTGGTGGGCTACTCCCGCACAGTTCACCAGATAATGAATAGGGCCATGATCTCGCCAGGCGTGGGCGATCGCAATGTTGACTTCTACAGGTTGGCGCAAATCGAGGGGAAGGGGAATTGCCTCTGTACCAAAGGTTCGTAGCTCAGCCGCAAGCTCGTTGAGAAGTTGGCGATCGCGTGCCACCAGTAACAGTCGAACTGCACCCCGGCGGGCAAATTCGAGGGCGATCGCACGGCCAATGCCGCGAGAAGCTCCTGTGATCAGGGCTGTTTTTCCTTGAATTGCCATACTAAAACCTCCAGAGTTAGGGTCTCATGGGGAAGCTCCAGGAGTGGAAGAGCTACCCGAAAGCCCATGAGATGCAAATCACTCGTGATTGGATGGATAGCTGACCCGCATTGAATAGTCACAAACCTGCAAGGATACACAGGCAGGATGTGTGTTATGACGAGCCAGAAGCTCTAAAGGCGGTAGAGCCGAGAAGAGATGTGAGAAGCCCCAGTCAGGGCTTTTTTCTCGTACACTACATGCACAAAAAGCAGTTTTCCAGAGAACCTCTAAAGAATTTGCCTGATATGGAATTGTGAGTCACATAGGAATTCAACAGCAGTTTGCAATTGAACAAGGCTCGACCGAAACAACAGGGAACGTTGCATCAAGTAGCTCAAGGGAACTGCGATCGCATTCACTAGGGCATGTTTTAGAACTGGCTAGAAGGGTTGTTTCGTGCGCTTTGCGCGAAACAACTTCTAAAACAAGTCCTGGGCAAAGAACGCCATGACGTGATTGTCGCGGGTGAATGGATGCGGCTTGATGCAAATCGAGCAGAGCAGCCATGGTCATAACGTTCGCAAGCATGATTACAACTAACGTTTCCGTACAGATCAGGAGAACTTACAGGATGAAGGCATCCGCTCAAGTCCTCTGCACACCCTAGCAACGGGATCAAGCAGCTGCAACATTTATTAGTGAAAAAGTTGAAACATTATATTGCTTAATCAATTTCTCAGAAAAGACCGATGCTGAATAGTGGCAAAAATCTTCAGAGTGCTTAAATTTAGGGCTTATGGCAAATGTGGGGAACTTTTGATTGCAGGAAATCTGAAAATTTTTGACCTTTAAAAAGCTTATTTATTTAGGATTCTGTACAGAATAAAATCCAGAATTTTTTGTGGAAGTGGCTGCTTAGCCACTACTTTGTACTGGGTGCTACGGATTTCCTGCAATTTTTGGGGTGCTAACACTAGCAGCGCTAGTGTTGGCGATCGCGTCCCATTTCCAAATTCAGCACCGCTCTACAAAACCTATAAACCTATACGTCCAGAAACAATTACGCATTCCATACCTGTTAATCAAACCTAAAAACCACGATGCCGTGCTTTTCACCTATTGGGAAGCACAGCACTATGGCTTTTAGGTTTGATCGAGTTGAGCTATTTGCCGCTACCGATCTACAGATTCACAGCAAATCAAGTTCCTTGCTTGAAAACCCGCTGACTGGGCAGATAAAGAGATCCTTACCAAAAGTTTGTGCTTTTTGACGCAATGCGATTGCATCCGTAAGTGGGTACAACAAGATTGGGACCCATCTGTCTTTATAGCAACAAACAACTACTTGATGAGTTGTGTACCCTTTTGATGGAAGTGGATTATGCCATGAAGAAATCACTGTAATCTCGCTCTTTAGGAAAAACGTGGATGGATCAGCGTTCTTTTGGGAAGAACCTAGTATAAAATGCGACTTGATTCATATACAAAATTATCCGATCCCGTTCTGGTGAGCCTCTTCCCGCCGTTCTAATTTGTATGGCTTTTAGGGTAGTCCTCCGATATAACCGAAGTCATAACCGAGCTCTACTTTAGAAATATGCTATTGAGCTAAACCACGGCAACTTACAATATTAGGACTTACGGATAGTGCAAAATGTAGTGAGTTTTACCCCCCACATCTTGCACTATGCTCTACATCCTGCAACTCCCATAAGTTATAAGGTTATTTTAGAGGTCTAAAGACCCTTGCTGTGTCCGCTCAACCGTAAGTACCCCGATTTATTCCATCGATCGCGGCTATTAGGTTTGGCAATTTTGCTGTAGAACGCTAGGGAATGGGGTGAGAGTATAAGCAAAGTTTCCCCAAGCGAAAGTTTTGGATGACGCAACGGGCCAGTTACAAGCCGCCCTTGCCTCCCTTATAGATTTCATGGTTGATTTTCTCCACTTCGGCCCGTTCTGATATTCAGAGCGGGTTTTTTCATTGGAGCTTATTTTCGTAACCAGACTCTACTTTGAGGGAGCTGATCCTGGTTGGCGATCGTTACAGGATGAATGAGCGCTATCTCCTGGATGGTTAGAGCCTGAAGAGCCAGTAGAAGCTGTACTCTTAGGAGGTTTCTGAGAAACAATATCCCCATTTTTTGGAAGTCTCCTTAGTGACTCGTCATGACATAACCATTCAGCTAAGGCCATCAACGTAAAACGCAGCTAAAGAGCGTACCAATGCTACAGCTCGCCTGCAATTTTTTGTTGGAGTTTGATTTCCTCCCAAAGATTCCTTATCCCCTCCTTATGTTGGTAGAGGGCTTTAAAGTTACGAGTTGGCAGGATGAAAAAAAGTACAACCCATGCCACAGTTCCTGCTGACTGTGGCTTTTATTACGAGTGTAGCCGAACTCAGCTTTTAGAAGAATGCTGTATGGTATCCGGTTCGATAACCGTGATAAAGGCTGACGCAATGCCGTATTACCTTATGTAGCATTCTTTCTCCTATGATTCTGTTGGTATTTTTTGTTGTTATTAAATTTAGTGTAGCCATCACGCTACCGTACAGACTTATCGTCGCCTTCCGTGAAAAATAAGAGTACTAGCATTCTGGCCTGCGCCCAATTACAGGGTGTGGGCCTTTTGTTTCTTAGGCAAATATTTGGGCTCCCGCTGGGACATTTTTATAGTGGTTTCAACGATGGTGCTGCTGAGGTTGGCGATCGCTCTCCATTCCACCAAGCTCGACAATTCCCTTTCGTCTAGCAATACTTTAAGGAGATTTCCAGTAATGAAATTACCCCCAGAATGTTAGTGCTTTGCCCGCGAAGCGGGCAAAGCACTAACATTCTGGGTAAATTCTTATGCAGAAACCTCCTAAGAAACACACTTGTTTCTTTCCTCTTGCACCTCTACCGTACCAAAACCCATCAATTCTCAGTATGGGCATCAAAGCCAAGAGTTCACGCCCTACGGGTGTGAACTCTTGGCTTTGATGCCCGAAAACCGCGCGCCTTCGCGCGGTTTTCGGGCCTGATTTCAAAATGAGAATTGCTGACCAAAACCCAAAGCCTCATTTTGTGTGCCCGAAGCGCACACAAAATGAGGCTTTGGGTTTTATAGCGCTTTGCGCTTGAATCAGCTACGGTTGTTTTTGTGAGAGTTGCGTTGAGCGCAACTCTCACAAAAACAACCAGATTTTAAGCGCTTGAAAAGCGCTGTAGTGCAAGATGTGGGAATAGCCATTTTTATTAGAACAAAGGAGAGGGAGCACTGAGTGTCCACTCTCCTTTGTTCGACTGTAAGTATAAGAGGAGGTAGGCGATCGCCTACCCCTTCCATCACTTAGCGGATCTCAAACAGCGACCACCAATCATTATCATCCCGGCCACCGAAGCCTGTTACCTCTTGCTGGCCCTGAGTCCAGTTGGGGTGGCTGTAGCCGTAGTGGGAATGCAGTGCATGGTTGGTGTTGACGTGAATCAATCGTAGCCGCTTATTTGATCCCAGAGAGCCGCCAGCTTCCAATTCAACGCGCCAGTTATCATTATCATCTCCGATGCCGTTGTAACCATAGCAGGTGACTTCCTGCTGCCCAGTGACCGGAGAGGGAATGCCCCCGTGGCTGTGCAGGTTACGCCGGGTCGCAACATGCTCCAGTCGAATGATGTCGCCATGTTGAACGACCTGACCCCGCTTGTAATCCTCCGGTTGTCCGTGGGGGCCTTTGATCACCCATAAATCGTTGTCATCTGCGTATTCAAATGCCGTGACCTGTTGTTGACGAGAGCTACCGGGATGGCCATAGGTCTGCTCATGGGAGTGGAGGGTACGGGCGCTGGCCAGATGGCGCAGTTTAATTGTGTTGCCGTAGGTGGCGATCGCTCCGGGTACTCCATCACTGAGCTGAGTAACACGGTAGCGAATGCTGTAATCCCAGGTGGAATACCCTAGAAAACCACCGAGACGGTTGCCCTTACAAAGCCATTCCCGCACTTCCCAACCGGGGTTGCCGATGGCAATATCGGCAGTATGGCTACCGAGAGGGTCATCCTTATCCGTGTTGGCAAAAAAGCCGATGACACGTACTCCGCCCCGCAAAATGGCTGCAGCAACCTGTGCCGGATCTTTTGAGTTGGGCCCATCCGTTTGCTGAGGCTGATTGGGATTGCGAGGAAGTTTTTCAATTTCTCCTGCAATGCCATCTGCAAGTTTGGTGATCCAATCACCATGCTTGGCCCAGTCTTTGGATGCATCTTCGTCATAAGCATTGAACCCCAAGTGAACCATGCTGCCCACGGGAAGATCGCCATCAAAAATCACATTGCTGTTATTGAAAAATGGGCGAGTTTGGCCTCCTTGTAACCACAGCCGACTGGTTAGTACAGGCTGTAATTGTCGCCCTCCATCAGATGCCCCACCGACAATGTAAAGGGTATCAGCTCCAGTAACATCTTCAGAGTCGCGGCAAGTAACATCCAAAAATTCAATCCGAACTCGCATAGGTGACTTCCTTACAGGAACAAGTGACTTCTGAAACTCCAGACACAGCCAACGTTATTTCGGATTAACTCGGTGATTCTGCGCCAGAAAAAGAACTGTCCTGATCATTTAGTGGAAACATTTTTTATGGAAGTGTGGATTTGGCATGGGCCAGAAACAAGCAGAATCAATCCTTTCGCAAGAAATGCTTGAGATTCTGTCTCAAGTAAATGGGTGAGAATGATTTGGGCCAGCTGGTTAATTGGCTGGATAAAGGTAAACAGCTTTTGATGGTCAGCCATTGGAAAGATGTTGGATCAAAATGTTCAACTTAGGATGCGTATGGGATAGAGAAAATAATGCGGTGTTATCAAATCGTATTAGCGCGCTGAACGGTATTTCGCATCAAGAATGCCGTTTAACCCTTGTTCTCAGAAGGTTTTAAGTTCTTTTATCCACATCATTTGGAGGTATTGTTCTATGAGTGATACGACGGTCATTAAAGTGACATCTGAAACCGCACCCATCGGTGAGATGGGCCAGAAGCACTTGGCACTGAGTAAAAAACTCTCTATGCGGCTCTGGGAAAATGAGCAACCCAACGATGCAAAACCGATGACTCAACGTCCTTATGAGGCGATCGGCTATGTGATCAATGGCCGTGCTGAGTTGCATTTGGAAGGCCAAATGATTTTGCTGGAACCCGGCAACTCCTGGGTGGTTCCTGAAGGCGCATCCCACACCTATAAAATCCTGGAACCCTTTACTGCGGTTGAGGTGACGACGCCTCCCGCCGAAGTGCATGGGCGCGATCGCGCTTAACCCCAAAATAGAAATTCGCGGCACAACGGCCGCGAATTTCTATTTTGGAGTATTGAAGCCGTTTATTTAGGCCGTTTGCGACCAAATTTAGCTTGTAAGTCTTCCAGGCTGGAGGGTTTCGACTCGGGTGCTGGGGCTTTTCCTTTGGAGCTAGGACGAGGATTGCTTTGGCGATCGCCCCGATTGGGTGGTGGAGAATCCGAAGACTTCATGGAGAGGCTGATTCGCTTGAGCCCTTCATTTACTTCTAGAACACGCACGCTGACGACCTGACCTACCTTGACAACCTGCTTCGGATCGCTGACAAAGTGATCAGCCATTTGCGAGACATGGATCAGTCCATCTTGGTGTACGCCAATATCAACGAAAGCTCCAAAGTTGGCAACGTTGGTCACAATGCCTTCAAGCTGCATTCCAACCTGAAGATCAGAGATTTCCTTTACCGCTTCGTTGAAGGTGGCATACTTAAACTCTGCTCGGGGGTCACGTCCTGGCTTCTCCAACTCCCGAAAAATGTCCCGCAATGTGGGTTCACCGATGGTGTCGGTAACATATTGCTTCAAATTAACTGCTTTCAATTGATCAAGGGATTTGGAGATGTCGGACAGGGGCACCTTCAAGTCGCGGGCGATCGCTTCCACCACCCCATAGCTTTCCGGGTGTACCGCTGTGTTATCTAACGGGTTGTTACCGCCCCGAATGCGCAGAAATCCTGCTGCCTGCTCAAAGGCTTTCGCCCCGAGCTTAGGCACTTTGAGGAGATGACGGCGATCGCGAAAGGCCCCATTTTGATTGCGATAGGCAACAATGTTGCTGGCTACGCTGGGGCTCAACCCCGATACAAAGGTCAGCAGTTCTTTGGAAGCGGTGTTTAAGTCCACACCCACATAGTTCACGCAGCTTTCTACCGTTTCATCCAGTTTTTTCTTCAGCAATTTCTGGTCGACATCGTGCTGGTACTGGCCAACACCGATGGATTTGGGGTCAATCTTCACCAGCTCTGCAAGCGGATCTTGCAGCCGTCGCCCAATGCTAATAGCACCTCTCACTGTCAGATCCAGATCAGGAAACTCCTCTAAAGCCACAGAGCTTGCGGAATAAATGGAGGCGCCTGATTCATTCACCATCACTTTGATGGGAGGGCGTTCAATCCCTTGCAGAACTTCCGTGACAAAGGCATCTGTTTCACGTCCAGCGGTACCGTTACCAATGGCAATCAGTTGAATCTGGTACTTCTCAATCAGCGTTTTGACCGTTTTGGCAGCCTGCTCCCGTTGAGCTGCAGACTGGTGGGGAAAAATAGTTTGATATTCCAAAAACTTTCCCGTTTCGCTGATCACCGCTGTCTTGCAACCGGTACGAAATCCAGGATCGAGCGCCAGAGTCGGCTTCATCCCTGCCGGAGCCGCCAGAAGTAGATCCCGCAAATTCGCTTCAAAGGTTTTGATCGATTCTCCGTCCGCCCAGGCTTTCTTCTCCGCCATCACGGCTGAGATCAGCGAAGTTTTCATCAGTCGGTTGAAGGCATCCTTCAACATCTCTCGATAAAACTGCTTAATCGCTGGTGTTTTGGTGCGAATGACCTCAGATTCCAGGTAATACAGCACCTGCTCTTCATCAAAACTGAGGGTGAGAGTGAGGATGTCTTCTGTTTCCCCACGCAGTAAGGCGAGCAAGTTGTGGGGAGCGATCGCCTGCACCTTGGCTTGATAGTTGCGGTACATCTCAAACTTGGTTGTTCCCTCGGGATGCGCCGCCTTAATTTGCGACATAAACACGCCAGATTCTAATAAGTATTGCCGCAGGTATGCTCGGTATGGTGCCTGCTCAGCTACTTCCTCTGCCAGAATATCTGCCGCGCCCTTCAGCGCTTCTTCTGCGGTCTTGACCTGCTCGGAGAGAAACTTCGCCGCTTCTGCTTCTAGAGATAGTGCTGGCGCATTCGGACGGTTGGCCGCTTTGATGGCCGCTGCCAATGGTTCTAGCCCTTTCTCACGGGCAATGGTTGCACGGGTGCGGCGCTTGGGCCGGTAGGGCAGGTAGAGGTCTTCTAACTCGGTTTTTTGAGTGCAGGCTTCAATTTTGGCTTTTAACTCATCGGTGAGTTTGCCCTGCTCCGCGATCGCCTGCAAAATCGTCGTCTTACGCTCTCCCAGTTCGGTCAGGTAGGCGTAGCGATCGGCCAGTTCTCGCAATTGCACCTCATTCATCTCCCCCGTACGCTCTTTTCGGTAGCGAGCGATGAAGGGAACAGTGGCCCCTTCTGCAAAGAGCTCCAGGGCGTTTTGGATCTGGGCAGGGCGCAGGGAAAGCTCCTGAGCCAGTTGTTGTTCAAGGTTTTGCATGGACGTCACAACAGGAGTAAGGGACGGTTCCCCTCTCGGTCAGGAAGATCATTCTTCACTATAGCGGGTCGTGTTCTAGACCCGCACTCAGGATAGGTTTTTCCAGCAATTCTCAGTATGGGCATCAAAGCCAAGAGTTCATACCCGTAGGGCATGAACTCTTGGCTTTGATGCCCGAAAACCGCGCGCCAAAGGCGCGCGGTTTTCGGGCCTGATTTCAAAATTGGAATTGCTGAGGTTTTTCCAAAACCCTTGATTTTGCGTGTTCAACGCGCAAACGGAGTCAAGAGTATCAGAAAAACTTGTCTTATCGTGCTTTTCCAGCGCTTAAAATCTGGTTGTTTTTGTGAGAACTGCGCTCCGCGCGGCTCTCACAAAAACAACTGTGGCTGATTCAAGCGCAAAGCGCTGTAAATAAATATGTAATGATAGGGTCAAGTTGGTGCTCAAGAAGGTAGCTAAACCGCCATGAAAACCCTCGAAGCCCCCCCCGGAAAAACCCTCAAGCCCGTGTCCAAGCCCGTATTTTTGCAACGGGTACAATGGATTTTTGATCCAGTGGGCTATTTAGAGAGCAATCATCAGCTGTCTCCCGACATATTTGTGGGAACGGGTTTAGGGTTTGGTGACAAAATCGTCCTGGTTAGCCATCCTGATGCGATTCAATATATTCTCACCAACGATCGCAAACTCTTCAGTGCTCCCGGCGAACTCAATCTGTTGCTAGAGCCCTTGGTGGGTGATCAATCAATCATCACCTTAAGTGATGACCGTCACAAACGCCACCGCCAACTGCTAATGCCGCCCTTCCATGGGGAGCGATTGGCCGTGTACGGTGATCTCATCGGCCGCATTACTCAGGATGCTTTTAAAGAACTGAACGTTGGAGACGTTTTTTCAGCTCGAAAAGTCACCCAGGGTATTTCGCTACAAGTGATTTTTGAGGCCGTGTTCGGCCTTTCCGATGGCGATCGCGCGAAACAAATTAAAAGCGTGTTGGCTGAAACAACGGAACATTTTGCTTCGCCCCTAACTTCGGCTTTACTCTTTCTCAAGTTCCTTCAGTTCGATTTGGGTGCCTGGAGCCCTTGGGGGCAGTTTGTGAGGTTGCGGCAACAACTAACCGATCTCCTCTATGCCGAATTGGAGGAGCGTCGTGCGAACCCCGATGAAAACCGCTCTGATATTCTGTCCCTGTTGATGGCGGCTCGCGATGAGGATGGGCAACCTCTTAGCGATAAAGAACTGCGTGATGAATTGATGACGTTGTTGTTTGCGGGCCATGAAACCACCGCAACGGCTATGGCTTGGGCGTTGTATTGGCTCCACCACAAAACCGAGATTCAAGCAAAGCTCCTGGCCGAACTCAATAGCCTGGAACCAGGAGCCGATCCCATAACCATCGCCAAGCTTCCCTATCTCACGGCTGTCTGCCAGGAAACCCTACGTTGTACCCCTGTAGCAATGCTCACCTTCCCCCGAGAGGCCCAGGAACCTGTAGAACTGCTGGGCTACCAGTTCCCCGCTGGAACCATTTTTATGGGCTGTATGTACCTCACCCTGCAACGGGAGGACCTCTACCCTAATCCTAAGGAATTTCGGCCTGAGCGCTTTTTGGAGCGAAAGTACACACCCTTCGAGTTCATTCCCTTTGGCAACGGTGCGCGTCGCTGTGTAGGGGAGGCACTCGCTCTGTATGAGTTGAAGTTAGCTCTGGCTACTGTTCTAACCCACTACCAGCTAGAGTTGGTTGACTCAGAACCGGAGGTGCCCCGGCGGCGAGGAGTAACTCTGGCTCCAGCCCGAGGGGTGCAGATGCGGCTATTGGGAGCCAGGCAACGTTAGACTAGGTGACTGGAAGCTATCCTGTGACCCATGACTATTTATTCTGTGCGATCGCTCAAAAAAGACTTTGGCATCAAGGAGATCCTGAAAGATGCCACCTTTAGCCTGGAGGAGGGCGATAAGGTAGGGTTGATTGGCACCAATGGGTCGGGCAAATCTACCCTACTGAAAATGATTGCCGGGTTGGAGCCTACGGATGGCGGCGATATCTGGATTAACCAGGGGGCCAAGATTGTCTACCTGCCTCAGCAGCCAGATCTGAATGATAACCATACCGTTCTGGAACAAGTGTTTGTCGATAGTGGCGAACAGATGGCACTGATTCGGGAGTATGAAGAACTCTCGGATAAACTAGCCCATGGTCATGGAGACGCCGATGCGGTGATGTCCCGGCTGTCTACCGTGAGCCAAAAGATTGAGGCGGCTGGGGCATGGGATCTGGAAACCAATGCTAAAACTGTGCTGAGCAGGTTGGGCATTGATGATTTTGAGGCCCGTGTTGGAGATTTGTCGGGGGGATATCGTAAGCGAATTGCGATCGCCACCGCTCTTCTCTCTGACCCCGATGTGCTGCTAATGGATGAGCCAACCAACCACCTGGATGCTCTCTCGGTGGAATGGCTGCAAAGCTACCTCAACCGCTTTCGAGGAGCCTTGCTTCTGATTACTCACGATCGCTACTTCCTGGATCGGGTTACGAATCGCATTCTCGAAATCGACCGGGGTGATTTGTTCAATTACTCTGGCAACTACGCCTATTACTTAGAGAAAAAGGCAGAATCGGAGGACTCCGCTGCCAGCACCCAGCGCAAACATGCTGGGGTATTACGGCGCGAGTTGGAATGGCTGAAGCGTGGCCCTAAAGCTCGCAGCACCAAACAAAAGGCACGCATTGAGCGCATTCGCGATATGCAGGCACAGGAGTTTAAGCAGTCGCAGGGTAAGGTGGAAATTTCCACCGTGGGCCGTCGGATTGGTAAGAAGGTGATTGAACTAGAACATATCCGGAAAGGGTATGGCGATCGCATTTTGATCCAGGATTTCAGCTACCTCTTTAGTCCAGACGATCGCATCGGTATTATTGGTGGCAATGGAGTTGGCAAATCTACCCTGATGGACATCATTACAGGCAGGGTTCAGCCGGATTCTGGAACTGTGGAATTGGGAGCCACTATCCATATTGGTTATTTCGACCAACATTCCGAAGATGTCGCGATGAATGAAAATGATCGCGTCATTGACTATCTCAAAAGCATTGCAGAACTGGTAAAAACTTCGGATGGAAGTATCATTACGGCTTCCCAGATGTTGGAGCGCTTTTTGTTTCCTCCCAATCAGCAGTATGCACCGATCCATAAACTATCGGGTGGAGAGAAGCGTCGCTTGTTTCTCCTGCGTGTACTCATGAGCGCTCCCAATGTATTGATTCTGGATGAACCAACCAATGATCTGGATGTACAAACACTATCGGTTTTGGAGGAGTATTTAGAAGATTTTAATGGTTGTGTGATTGTCGTCTCGCACGATCGCTATTTTCTGGATCGCACGGTCGATACCGTCTTTGCCTTCGAGGAAGGCGGTAACATTCGCCAGTATCCCGGCAATTACTCCCTTTACCTGGACTATAAACAGGCCCAGGACAGCGAGGCCGAGAAAGCTGAGAAAACTTCTGCCAAAAAAGAGAAGTCTTCCTCTACAGAGCCTAGTGAGCCAAAATCCAGTGCCAAAACGGCTAATTCGACTCAACCCCGTAAGCTTTCCTATAAGGAAAAGCGGGAATACGAGGAACTGGAACACAAGATTCCCGAGATGGAGCGCCAAAAGGAGGAGTTGGAAACGTTGCTCTATGGTAAACCTCCGGGTGACTTTACTGAACTCCAACGTCTTACCGAACAGCTAGCAGCGCTTAGTCAGGCGATCGACGACTCGACGGAACGATGGTTGGAATTAGCTGAACGTGTGGGTGATTGACCTTTAAGGAGGTTTCTGCATAAGAATTTACCCAGAATGTTGGTGCTTTGCCCGCTTCGCGGGCAAAGCACCAACATTCTGGGGGTAATTTCATTACTGGAAATCTCCTAAGTTGAAGTGTTACAAACTCTGCTTCGTATAGAAACGTTATATTGATTGTGATGTCCATTAAAGGGGGATCACAATCAACATACTGTTACTTCGTAGGCAGATTCCGCATGATACACCCCTGGGGTAGATTCTATCTTTATTAGCGGAGAGATTTGTTGCTTATCTTGAATGCAAAACTGTAATTTGTGTACTCATATCGGCGTACGCCCTAAGATAATTCAGTAAAATTAGTGGATTTAATAAAACTTCATACTTTTGTGAATTAAGCTCTATGCCTGGAGTAGAGGTCTGCTATAGGAGCAATCGCTAAATTATTGGAGTGTACTCTCACGGCATTTCTTCGTGTGATTTATGAAATGGGAAGCGTCGCTATCATGATTTTTTGATTAGGTAAGACGAATCCTAAGCAAAAAAAGCAGTAACTTATGGAGTGAGTATTGTCAGTTAGTATGATGGCTGATGCCTTGTAAAGGAAGACTAATTTCTACACTGGTCGGTCTATTTCAATTAAATAAGGGTTGAATGGGTAACGGAGCGGAGCATTTCCTAGCTGGAAGACCTTCAAAAACGCTATAAGCAGGTAAATCTTTTGCTGTTGAAGTGATAAGCCTCGCAAATACTATAGGACTTAAAAAAAATAGGTAAAACCGAAGAAGTATAGGAAGGTGACCTGGTTTTTCAGCGAATCTAATAGTTTTTGAAGCTTGAGTAATTTGTATTTACCTCACTTTTTAAAAATTATTTCATAAGCCACGTAGAAATATTTGTGCACTTAAACCCAGATTACGGTGCTACTGAATAGAAGGATAAACCGTAGTTGTTATCCTGCCGTAACAAAGGCTGATTAAAAACTGGTTTGGTGATACTTGCTACCGAAATGCGGACCATGTATAGGGTTTGGTACTCCGTATTCTTGAAGCTCGAAATCATAAGACGAGATGGAAGAGATGACGTAGTATGCTACCTTTCTCCTTTTTCTTAATAAAAATAACTAAATTTCTCTACATGCATTAGTTTTTTAACTTTTTATATTTGCTGGCTACCATCCTTTGGTAATAACTACTTCGAGTAGCTTTATAACTAGACAAAAGATGGACAAAGATTCAGAACTGAATCGCTAGGATACAGATAAGAGTTTGACAAGCCTAACTCACAATAGGTTCAATTGATTACCCCGTGTTAGCGAGAAGTAGGTGTGACTAAATTAAGTTCCCTTCAATCAAGACCGATTCAAGCCTCCTCTTTAGAAATGGAGGGACTGGAATCGCCAAACCAACGAGCAGTCACTCAGTCTGTGAAAGGGCTATTGGTTGCCTGCACCATCCTAACCCTGTGGTTAGTCAGTTTGTTATTCCTCCTATCGATAGATGTTTCCAAGACCAGCGTTTGGATAGTTGGTTTGGCTTTTGTTTGGCAAGTATTCCTGTACACAGGATTGTTTATTACGGCCCATGATGCCATGCATGGTGTGGTTTATCCCTCGAATATTAAAATCAACCATGCGATTGGCACTCTTGCTGTATGGTGCTACGGGCTGTTCTCCTATCAGGAATTGTTGAAGAAGCATTGGTTACACCATAAGTATCCCAGCACAGAACGTGACCCAGACTACCATGAAGGAAGAAGTGAAAACTTCTTTATCTGGTATTTCCAATTCATGAAGCACTATTGGAGTTGGGGTCGAATTATTGCATTGGTAGTGCTCTTTCACAGCATTCACTATTTCCTCGGAATTCCTGATAGTAATTTGGCATTATTTTGGGTGGTTCCCTCTCTCTTAAGCTCAGTTCAGTTGTTTTATTTCGGTACTTTCCTAACCCATCGAGAGCCAGATGAGGGCTACACTAACCCTCACCGAGCCAAGAGCACAAACTTCCCTGTTATCTGGTCATTTCTCACCTGTTACCACTTTGGTTATCATCAAGAACACCATGAATATCCTAATATTCCCTGGTGGCAGCTACCTCAAGTTTATCGGTTGAGAAATAAGAGTCTACTGTAAGGTCAGTTTTGTGTTTAGGTAGAACAAAAGAGGGGGATGAGCATATAATGCTCATCCCCCTCTTTTGAATACGCTCATATCTTGTAGATAGCTAAAACCAGAATTTGGAAGGGCAATTTTTCTATCACTTCATAGCAGAAAAATTGCCCTTCCAAATTTCAGAAACGAACCTCCTACTTCCCCGTTGCAACATGGGAAAATAAGGGGTTTAGATATTAATTCTATCCAGACGCAAGATATAATCCCTACCCGGCTCTGCCAATAACCCACCGAAGGGAATACGAATTATTCTCTTAAAATTGTTATAGAACCGAGCTCAATGCTTATCTATGTCCTTAGATAGTCTAGTTCAACGGGTTGAGGCTCAATTGCTTCCCCATGTACACATCGAAAGCGTTGATCCCAACGATCCTGTAGTTGTGCGAAAGGTTCCGTTTCCGTGGCGGGCTCTCGGGATGGGGAATTATGCAGCTGTTTTCTGGCATCCCGAGTTCCCTGATTATGTCATTAAGGTTTATGCTCCGGGGCGGCCTGGTTTAACCGAAGAGGCGGAAGTTTATCGACGACTGGGAACACATCCGGCTTTTTCGGAGTGCTTTTACCGGGGAAGTAACTGCTTAATTCTTAAGCGGTTAGAGGGTATAACGTTGTATGACTGTCTCAGCTTAGGAATTCGTATTCCAAAGCAGGTTATTAAGGATATTGATCAGGCATTGGACTATGCGCAGAGCCGAGGGCTGAACGGGCATGATGTGCATGGTCGAAACGTGATGATGTACGAAGGTAGGGGCTTGGTTGTGGATGTGTCAGATTTTCTGAACCAGGAACCCTGTTCTGCCTGGGATGACTTGAAATGGGCTTACTATCGTTTCTATCTTCCTATCCTGGCTCCTATGAGGCTCAAGGTACCTCATACAGTACTAAACATGGTACGCAAGACGTATCGTTTCTTTCGGCGGTTGCTTCCTTATCGAAAGTGCGATCGCAAAGCACCTTAATGCCTTGTCAAGCTTTTCGGGATTCCAAGATTCCTTAACACGACAACTGGCTGTATGGGTTCAACAAAGACGGATTAGCATTCTATTAATCGACGGCTTAAGTCAGCCCATGTTTGAAGGTGGGGGGTGCAAAGCACCCCCCACCTTCAAACATGGGCTGATTGCTGCTTTGTACTAGATTTTGAAACAGGATATAAGGTGAGCAAAACAATGATTGGCTTTAATTCATTAGTTGCCAAACTTTTGTTTGGCTTGCTCGTATACCTCGACAGTAATCTGAGTAATTCCTGACTCTTGAGCAAACTTCTCAATTTTTTTGCGGGCAGCAGGTCGCACAAAAAATGGAATTTCTTTCAAGCGTGCTTCAGCGTCAGGTGTCCAAGCGATCGAGTTGCTCATGGCTAGCGCGTGTACTAGGTTATAACGCTTCTAATGTATAGCAGTAATGTACCCATTGTTGCGTGTGCCACTCGCAACGATGGGCTTTGGCTGAGCCCAAACTGAACATTAATACAGTTTTTATCTTTTTGGCCAAGGGTGCTAACGGAGGAACACAAAGTAATATGACTTGTTAGCTATGAAGTTTATAAGTGATGTTTGAGTGATATAGTGAATTCTTCGGCGAAATCCCCAACCATCAATGGGCCGTACTTCAGCAGGCCGTTAAGGAGACAGTCCTTGCGCCCCGGTCCTACACAACGGATTTTGAAACGTTTGCCCAGCTTGACCTTTCTAAGCAAGACACGGAACTCGAAGCCATGCTGGCTCTGCTTCACGAAAGCTGGCATGGCTAAAGTTGGTTTTACCCAGGCGGGATTGCTGAAGGCCACTTTGGTCAAACCTTGCGTTCTAAAGCGACAGGCTAATCAAGTCGTGTTCGCGAAGATTAGCCTGAGAAAAATTTCGCTAAGGTTAGTTTTTCGTGCGCATCGCTCACGAAAAACTAACCCAACTCACATTTTATGGGCGCATCTCATTACAATAGACTTCCTGCGCCGAAGACCAAATTTTCTATTCCATTAATCGTAATGCTTCAAAGTATTTGCCTGATTCTCGGTAAGAGTTCGGTTATAGCTATTGGTTTCGGTAAAAACGCCTTCATATAACTATTGACTGAGCCAGGTAGGTGATTGTTGGAAAGTAATCCGCTCATTCCAATAATCTTGATATCCCGATTAATTCGCCTTAGGGCCGGAACCGTCACTCTTCCATCCATCTTTGGCATCATTAAATCAATCACTACCAACTGGATCTCATGTTGATATTTATTGTAGAGGGCGATCGCTTCCATTCCATCACTTGCTGTCAAAACACGGTAATTGTAGGCTTCTAATGATATTTTGCAGGTTTCACGAATAGCCTCTTCATCATCGACAACTAAAATTAGTTCGCCATTACCCAACGGAATTTTAGGTTCTTCTGATTGCACAGGTTCAATGGCGTGAATTGCGGGTAAGTAAATCTTGACCCGAGTTCCCTGCCCAACTGAGCTAGCCACATCAACAAAACCACCATGGCCTTTCACAATCATATGGACAGTTGATAAGCCTAAGCCTGTTCCTTTACCAAATTCTTTAGTAGTGAAGAATGGCTCAAAAATATGCTCCATCACTTCTGGAGGAATCCCTGTTCCCGTATCCGATACAGCAATAACCAGGTAAGGGCCCACTTTGGCATCAAGGTGCAAACGGGCATAGTTGTTGTCTACGAGTAAATTGCAAGCTTTAATATTTAACGTGCCGCCGCGAGGCATTGCATCACTTGCATTGATGCAAAGATTCAGCAGAACTTGATGTAGCTGAGTTGCATCTCCAAATACTGTCCATAAGTCAGAAATAACATTCGTTTGAATATCTATCGTTTTTGGAAATGTCTCCAGAGCCGTCTGCTTTATTTCCGTAATTAAATGTTTTACTTGAACAACCGTTCGTTGCCCCTCCATCCCTCGAGCAAACGATAGAACTTGTTTGATAAGGGCTGCTCCACGCTTTGTGTTCTGTTCAATTGTTTTTAATAACAGCTCTTTTTTCTCATCCTGTAAGCCATTTTGCATTTGCATAAGCTGAACAGAGGCCAGAATTGGAGTTAAAAGGTTGTTGAGGTCATGAGCAATACCACCTGCTAATGTTCCAATACTTTGAATGCGCTGGGTCCGCAAAAACTGTGCTTCTAGCTGTTGTTTTTCAGTCACATCCGTATTAACGACTAAAATCGATTTAGGATGATCATTCTCATCTTTTACCAATGTCCAGCGGCTTTCAACAACAACTTTGCTACCATTTTTGGTTAGTTGCCATAATCTACCTTGCCATTCGCCCTGCCTCGCTACTACCTTCTGAGCTTCGGCTAGTTGCGATATATCTTTGTTGGAGGAGAGACAGTTCGCACTCTTACCCAGAATTTCTTCTGCCAACCACCCGTATAAACGCTCTGCACCTTTGTTCCAGAACGAAATTTGATTGTCTAAATTTCGCACGAAAATAGCGTCTGTCGTAATGTCTAGTAAAGCAGCTTGCTCATGGATTTTTTGTTCTGTTTGTCTGCGTTCCGTAATATCCATTAGGACAGCCATGATCCCGCTGATCTGACCATCGGTATCCTGTAAAGGTGCAGTTGAAATGCTAATATCAATGTCTGTTCCATCTCGTTTTTGGCGACGAACTTCTACCTGGGTTAATGACTGTCCCTGCAAACCCTGTTGGAGAAGGGAGTGGAACTCCTCTTGCTTATTCTTCTGCACAATCGGCAAAGGGCAACCTAACACTTCGGACTCATGCCATCCAAATGTTTTTTCAGCAGCACGGTTCCACATTTTTACGTACCCTTGAGGATCCAGTACCAGAATTGCTAAAGGAGCAGATTGCACAATTGCCTGAAGCTTCTGTGATGTTTCCCTTAAGGCTTCTTCTCGTTGGATTAATTCTGTTGTTTGATGCTGTAAACGAGCTTCAATTTGTTTGCGTTCAGCAATTTCTTGTTCTAGCTGTAAGTTTTGTGATTGTAGTTGCCGAGTTAACTTTCGAATACTTAAATGTATCCTAACGCGAGCTAAAACTTCTTCTTCCTGAAGTGGCTTTGTTAAATAATCAACGGCTCCCAATTCTAATCCTCTGACTTTATCAACCGTCTCATTAAGAGCCGTTAAAAAGATAACTGGAATTTCTTTTGTTTGCCCATCCTGTTTCAGACGGCGGCAGGTTTCAAAGCCATCAATTTCTGGCATCAGAATGTCTAGCAGAATTAGATCAGGAGCTGCATATTTAGCTGTTTCAATTGCTCCATCGCTATCTTCTGCTACCAAAATTTGGAAGCCTGCATCTGCAAGAAACTCAAATAAAACACTTAAATTCGCAGGTTTATCATCCACAATGAGAATAACACCCTGCTCAGCTGTATCAGTGCTCATTTTTATATTCTTTGATAAACTCTTGGATTTGTTTGATCTTGAAACCTTTTACTAATTGTCGCAAATGATGGGTGAAGGGAGTTAGCTGTGGGCTTGAAAGCTCAAGCTGATTTAAGCGCTCAGTGATACCCTTGAGGTCGCCCCGCAAAGATAGATCAAGTAGAGTTGCGATCGCATCAGAAGGAATTATCAGGGAAGAAGGAGCCATCTGTGAATTCTCTGAAGCACTGATTGCAGAATCAGTTTCGCCTCCTTGCTTCTCGTAAATCCATTGCAACTTCAGGTGAGTGCGCAACTGTTCGAGGAGATCTGCTTCCCGCACGGGTTTAGGTAGAAAGTCATCGCAGCCAACATCCAAGCTTTGTTGTTGATCAAACTCAAACACACTGGCTGACGTAGCAATAATGATGTTGTCTTTGAAGTTAGACGAGGCCCGAAGCTGACGAGTGGCCTCAAACCCATCCATCACAGGCATGACTAAATCCATGAAAATGATGTCTGGCTTGAACTGCTGCGTTTTGTTCAACCCTTCCTGCCCATTCTCTGCCTCAACAACCTCAAATCCGAGCGGTTCTAGCAAATTAATCAGAACGGCGCGGTTCGCCCATTTGTCATCTACGACTAATACTCTACGCGTGGGCCCCTCGTAGCTGATAATTTCTTGAGTATTCAAACTATTCAGTTCATCTACAGAATCTACTTCGGGTAATTCTAACTCCAACCAGAAAGTGCTTCCCTGCCCCAAAATACTTTTTACATGAATTTCTCCCCCCATCATTTCAATCAGTTGGCGTGTAATCGTAAGCCCTAGCCCCGTACCTTCAATCTGCTGGTCCTGCCCCTCTGCCTGCTGAAACGGCAGAAAAATATTTTCAAGCTGATCTGGTGCGATCCCTACGCCTGTATCTTCTACCTGAAAACGAATTTTAAGGGGAAGAGAAGTTTGGTCATCCACAATCCACTGAGAATCACCAACACAGCCGACTTTGAAAGTCACACTACCCATTTCGGTAAACTTTACGGCATTTCCTAGCAGATTGAGCAATATCTGGCGTAATCGCTTCTCATCTGCTCGAATTCTTAAAGGAAGAGGAGTTAAAGCTTCATAGATAAGCTCGATTCCCTTCTGTTTTGCCCGAATCTGACAAATATCAGCAACCCCTTCCAGGAATTCGGGGAATCGAAAGTTTTTCGGATGCAGCTCCATTTTTCGAGCTTCAATTTTGGATATATCGAGAACATCATTAATTAAAGTCAATAAATGTTCGCCGCATTGGTTGATAACGCTCAATCCATTCTTCTGAGAATCGCTTAATGTTTTGTGTCGTTTGAGGATTTGAGCATATCCCAAAATGCCATTGAGAGGAGTTCGCAGCTCGTGGCTCATATTTGCCAGAAACTGACTTTTGGCGCGATCGAGTTCTGCCAGTGCAGATGCCCGTTTTCGTTCTTGCTCCAGTGCCCGGGTATTACTAATGGCGATCGCTATTTGCCCAGCGACCAGGGTCAAAAAACTTTGATAGCTATCGTTCAGTGCTCGCCGAGGGCTAATTCCCGCTACCAGTAGGCCAGTGGGTAGGAGCGATCCCGGTTGAGCAACCGGTAATACTAAAGCCGTTGATGGGGATTCGGGCCACAGCCCTCCTGGTAATAAACCAAATTTCTCAAACAGGTTGTCGACCTGTACCATTTGCCCTGTCGATGCAACCTGAGTGATAGACCAGCAATCATAGGTTGCTAAATCTTTATTAAGTTGGACGATCGCCGGGCTTGCAGGTGTATCAGGTTCTAATCCAACAGTGCCAGCTAACGTTGCTTGATTTCTATCCTGGTCAATGAGATACAACAGGGCAAAGGGAATATCGTTGGGATTCTCGTCCAGTGTTTCAGCCGCAATTTGACAGGCTGCCTCTGCCATTTGGGCTTCAACTGCTCTGGCCGCGAGATCTCGCAGTGTTTTGAGGCGACGTTCGTTAAGGACTCGTTCTGTGGTTTCTGTTACGGCTTGAAAAATTCCCGCAACCTGCCCTGACTCATCACGGATGGGGCTGTGGGAGAAGGTGAAATAGGCTTCTTCGGTGTAGCCGTAACGGTTTGGGAAGACGACCTGATCCTCATACCAGGTACCTTCACCAGCCATGACGCGATCGAACATGGGAACTAGAACGTCCCAGATCTCTGCCCACCATGGATAAGCAGGCTGCCCTAGCGCACCTGGATGCTTGCTATTCCCTAAGATTGGACGAAAACCATCGTTATAAAACTGTACATATTCTGGCCCCCAATGAATCAGCATTGGAAAGCGGGATGCCAGCATAATGCTCACTGCTGTTCGTAAGCTCTGGGGCCAGGTACTGACAGGACCCACTAAGGTTTTTGACCAGTCCAGAGATCGCATTAGCATTCCCATCTCGCCACCCCCAGCCAAGCAATCCTCTGGCTGAATTTGCGCTTTGTCTCTCATAAATTTTTCAAACTGTATAAAAACTTCTGTTGCAGTTTCGTTTAATGGCACTCAATACCTTTTTAGGGCGAGTCCTGAATTGAAGCGAAAAACTGAACATGGGAACTTAAATGGCTTACTTATGAAAACCAGAGATAGTTACTTTTAGACTCAAGTTTGCTTACATAACTAAGATGCCAAAACCCGAAATAAACTAGGTATCTATGCAAGATTTATTTACTTATAGCTGTCTTCAGATAGATGCCATTTAGATTGACTACACCATAAGCCCTAAGTAGCCCAGCTCAACTAGGCATAAGACCCAAAAGGCTGTATCACCAACGTTACGGGTGGCACAGCCTTTCAGGTTCCTGCTCGATTTTAACCACTTAACCCGAAGTAATAGCCGTTCTCATGATGAGTTTCCAGGGCTTCATTTCAAAATGAGAATTTTTGAGGAACCAATTGTGAGCGTATGGTTCACCGTTTGTTGTGATAAATTAAGAGATTCTAGTTAGCCTAAATACTTTATGGTTTCAATTTCCACTGTTATTACTAAAGCTGAGGCTGTTGTAGGATCTTCTACAAAATCCGGGGTTTGATTAAAACCTTCTTGATCGCAGTCGTCGTCTTCACGCTGATGAAAGAGCACCTTTCGTTACCTGTAACCTTGGTTCCGTAAGGGTGTAACGTTAATAAGTCGGTGAGCGTGATTAAACGTGAAATTCAGAATGCTACATTTCTGCGATTCTGTGAGTGTCACAGTCTGAATTTCACGTAATTTAGTGAAGTTGCTGACAAGCGCTGACATAGTTTGTGCTTCCGCTAGCAATGCAGTGAGATAGCGGTAATGCAGTACTATCGGAGGGTGAGTAAATTTATGTTTGCCGTTTAGCTGTGCTAATGGCGGAAAAAGAGCCAAAGCTGTCTCAGAAAAAACAGTGGCAAGAGAAGAAAAAACAGGATGGAGGCGATCGCCGTGCACCCTGATGAGGAAATTGGTCGGCAAGCAGTAGAGAGGATACTTTGTTCTACTTTGGGTCAAAACAACGCTGAATATTTAGTTCGCTTGATAAATGGAGATGAGGTGCTGCTCGCGGAATGCTTAGAGCTGGCCAGAAGGAGTGCCGGTCCAAACTCTATTACCCAATGGCTTCATGTAAGGAAGGGGGTAGCCGAGGTAAACTCCCAAGCCTATAAATTCTGTGAGGCAGTACTAAACCTATCGTTGAGGCGTAATCGCCATGCCTAGGATCTGCTGCCACAACGGTGCCCACTGAAGTGCTGCCGCTGATTTCTGTGATCACCTATGGGGCCGAAGTCATGGCGTATATCAAGCAGAGTGTAGATGTATGTGCGGCAGCAAAGCTAAGCATGTAACTGTCTGTTTCTTCCTATTCTTAACTTGAGGTAGCCCCCAAACCCTTGTTTCTGGTAGCCATGGCGATCGCCCTTTGCAGAATTGTCGTGGGAGGAAGCACACAATTGTGGTGCAGGAAAGGCCAGTCCTATCTAGCTAGTAGGCTGCGGCCTAAGTTCGCAACCTATGTTTTGTGTGGGGTGCGAAGCACCCCACACAAAACATAGGTGATGGATTTCCGCCTCAGCGTACTAGTTATGCATAAATTGCATTCGCTTTATCCTACGAAAAACCCTTTAATTGCCTTACCTCTATCTTTAGGTATAGATTTATAAAGTGTCCCTGGCTAGAAAGGTCTCTCTAAAGATAGGTGCATATAGTGAGTTATCCAAATTTTTTAGCTTCTGTTACGGCCGAGAAGTTCGGTTATCGGCTTATAGTCGGTATTCTGGAGGACGGAACAGGATATTCCCTGATAAATCTAGAAACCAAGAATCGTACTGATTACAGAACTCTGGATAGCGTTCTGGGGTATTTGCAGACTAGATATAAACAGGGCGGCCCTCTTACGAATTGAGCTGCTTTAGGACTCGGCGGCTTAAGCTTGCTCATGTTTGAAGGCGGGGTACCGACCTCCCCACCTTCAAACATGAGTTGATTTTCGCGGTTTAGTGGTCAGGTCTGCTTTAAAGATTGCCTTTTCGCGCGCTCTACGTGGGAAAAGGCAATCTTTGGCAGGGCAATTTCCTCAATATAAAAACTTATGAATTTCTGATAAGCAGCTCAGCCCGATTAAACATCAGGCCGAGAAGGTTGGGCTGCTCGTATTTCAAATGGCACAGCCTTTTCAGTCTTATATTTAATAATAATAACTGACTTAGTTATTGCTGGCAGTATCCCACTTTTATGGGTGAGATAGGCTTCTCCCACTTCACTCACAAAAGTGGGTTTTCGAATCTGTAAAAGTGGGATGTAGCCGTTATTGCGAAAAGGTACGGCATTGTACAACCGTACAGTGAACACTATTGATCCACTGCTTCAAATTTTATGCATTCTGTGAAGCAGTGTGAGAACTGCTTCAGCTGTACCGGCAAGGGGAAATGGTTCTTTTGTGGGGCTTGGGCGATCGCATGATTCTAGCTCCAGAGGGCTTGTACTGATGGATTATCAGCTTGAGGAGCAGGAGACGTAAGGGCCGTGTGCTGTTTGAAAGCAGTGCAATGGCTGTTGTCGATGCCTTCTATCACCTCATTGACATAACAAAATCCCCTGGTAAATACCAAGGGATTCTTTGAAGAAGAGAGTAAAGAGTTAAGACGGAGATTTACACCCCACGCGCAAATCCCTGTTTTCTAAAATCAGCTTAGTCTTAGGAGATTTCCAGATAAGAACTTCCCCATTATTTGGAAAAAAGGCGCGGCGAAGCCGCGCCTTTTTTCCAAATAATGGGGATATTGTTTCTCAGAAATCTCCTTAGCTAACAGCCAAAGACGTGATAATAATCCTGCAATCAGCGTTGCAGCGGCCAAACCTTATATGGCTGCAGGAGAAAGCGGCTAGGGTACCTGGAGAGAGGATGTAATGGGAACCGATGTATTCTACTGTCGTCAATACTTGAGTCTGCTGCTCAGCAAAACTTCTTGAATGGGTTGCCCAAGATGAAAACTAATTAAAAGTTCAGATCGAGCCAGGTACATTTAGGTTTCGTAGCACTAAGTTAACATAATCCGGATCACATCCTTGATCAGTCTCTAATGACAAGCAGCGGCCCTTTCGCTTATAAAGGAATCAAGATTACCCTCACTATTCTGATGGCAGTCGGGTTGACGATTGCCTCTCTGCGTTACAAGCAGCCCGCCTATTGTGAAACGCTCTGCACTGGTGCTCAACCCTGTCGAACTGGACAGTGCAAGTTTGGAGAGCAAAGAGCAGGTTTTCCCTTGGCGTTTGTTCAGGATGTGGAGGCCGGTTCACCTACAACTGGTTGGGGCAAGCTTGGGCTAGAAGACTATGCCTACGCAAATCTTGGGGCATTCACTCTGAATGTTGCCTTTTACAGTCTCACCTTATGGCTGTTCCAAAGGTTGATTCGACGGGTTTTCTCTGTGATCCGAGCTTAGTTCAGAATCAAGGGAAGCGAACCGCAAAATAGTTTCGTGATCGGGGTGCATTGCTAAGTGACGGTCGGTTACTCAAATTCTCTATCCCCATCGAGCCACTATGAAATCTAACGTGCGTTGTGCCAAACTTTTCCTTCTGGCAGCCCTGCCCGTTCTGGGGATTCTCACCGTGAAGCAGGCGGTTGCCCTACCTGCTCCTGATCAGCAAGCCAGACTACTGTCAGACATTGCCTTTCAATACGCAAAACTAGGTAATTCGCAACAGGCCGTTGCCATTTCCCAACAGGCGCTGGGGGCAGCAGAGGCCATGCAGCCCTGCTTCAAGGCCATCCCTCTGGCAAGGGTAGCGGGCAGCTATTGGTTAGCCGGACAGGAGGCGGAGGGCAGGCGATGGGTTACAGAGGCACTGGAATCCGCTCGTACTCAAGCAGCAAGCGGGTGTAGCGGCAGCGGCACCTCTCCGACGGAATCGTTGATGTATCGCGCAGGAGAGTTTGCCGATGAGGGACAGTTTGATTTAGCGATCGCCCTCGGCAGCGGCATGGGGGACCCACTCGCCCTGTCAGAAATTGCAGCGGATTTGTTGGATGCAGGACAATCTCAGCGAGCGGATGGGTTACTGAAGGAAGCGATCGCCAACGCGCAAAAGATTGACGATGCCTATTACCGAACACAAATGTTGAACAGCATGGGCATGAAGCTGGCTCTAGCAGGGCATCCTGAACCTGCAAAGACAGTACTCGAACAGGCCATCATCAGTGCCGCAACGCTGGATACCGAGAAGGCTGAAACGGCTGCATTGCAGGGAAGCGCTATCCTCTGGACGACACGGCAGTTTACGGAGTTGGGCGCAAATGATCGGGCGATCGCCCTTCTGGATCAAACCCTTCCCACAATCCGTAACCGCCCTGATGCTCCATTTCCCCTGGATAAAGTGATTCACCTTGTCGATGCGGCACTCCTCTACCAGCAGGTGGGTTTGGACGACAAAGCCGTGGCAACGTTGGCAGAGGCTTACCAGTTTGCTAGAGCCATCGGTCCCAATGATGCTAAGCGTGGTCAAGCCGACGCGGATGCGCTGGGTCGAGTCGCCATTGGCTATGCCAAAATCGGCAACTTTGAGCGAGCTATGCAGATTGTTCAGGAGATCCCGCCGATTAGCGAGCGGCAGGGGGCATTGGGAGATATTGCGATCGCCTATGCTGCGGCAGGCAATTTAGAAGCAGCAGTTGAGTTGGCGCAGTCCAACCCTAACCGTAATGGTGCAATGATCGGCATCGTCAGACACTATTTAGATCAAAAGCAGCCGGATCAGGCATGGCAGTTTGTCCAGGCACAGCAGGTCAAAGGCATTTTGTCGGAGGTGGCAGTTGGGTATCTCGATGCCGGACAGCCTGAACGGGCACTGCAACTTGCTCAGACTGGCCAGTTGGAGGGATTTACATCAGATATCGTGCAGGGCTATGCCCAGTCTGGGCAACCGGAGCAAGCGTTACAAATGGCTCAAAGTGAAGAGATCCCGTGGCTACTGCCTTCGGTCGTGCAGGGATTTGCGCAGCAGGGGAAGTTTGATGCTGCTTTGCAAACGGCCCAATCAATTGCTAATCCGGCAGATCGAGCACAGGCATTCATTGCGATCGCTCGTGCTTATGCTCAGCCACAGGCTGAGGCACAAGGAACACAGCAGCTTGTGATACAGTTGCAGGATTGGGTCGCGGGGCTATTTGGTACCTCCGATCGTGAAAGAGCGACTGAGATGTTAGAACAAGCCTTGCAAGCAACTCAGTCGATTTCCTCGGCGAAATGATAGACGTGAGCTTTTCACTGGATGGAACTGTGCAACGGTTCCATCCAGTGAAATATGAAAGGAACAAGTGTGTTTTCTAGAAGCGCCTGGGAAGGTGGGGCGATCGCCCTACCTTCTCACCAACAAAAGAACCTGTAAGTTGCTTGGAAGCGAATGAGCGAGTGGAGGGTGATCACCTTCCACTCGCTTATATAGAACCTGTGAGCTGCTTGAGAGCGTGCAGTAGATCATTATCTCGATTGATTCGCTTGTATACAAAGATTGTCATTCAGCCTGTAGTTGCTAAAAGCTTGAGATGTAGCTAAGCGGTATGTAGCTCTAATCATTCATAATTTACTAATCATTTGTCTTACTTTATGAATATTTTGGCACAGGTTCTATCTGAGGTTTTATCTGTTTCTATCTGGTCTTTAAGTATTGGATTAGTGGTCGGTGGCGTTATTGGTTTAGTGATTGGAATCATTAAACGGCGCATCAAATTTACCCTATTTCCTGCCATTTTAGGTTCGTTTTTGGGCACGTTGGTGATCGCGTTTGTCCCGCTCTTTTCGATACCTGGGTTAGTGAATGGAGGTGCCTATGCGGGAATTTATGTTCTAGCGATGCTGATTGTTTTAATTCCAGTGGGATCTATTGGGGGCGGTATCGCAGGTGGTATCCGTGGTTGTCATCGGTCTACACCGCTACCGAGGCGCACCCTTTGGTTCTCGATTCTCCTGGCTTATCTGCTCCTGATCATAGGAATTTTGGTACGAGTGGTAGTATTTCGTGCAGGTTAACGTTTACAGCACTTTCCGAGCTGATGAGCTACATCAAATTTCAAGAGGCTGTGTTGTTCGCAAAGCGGGTGGCACAGCTTCTTGAAATTTGATGTTTAATTGAGTTGAGCCACTTACAATTCTAAGGTTGATCTCTGGAAGCCGATGCCACAACCATCTTGGGTCCAAAATGCCCAGTCCTCAGGGTTGCTAAAGTCTGAGGCTTGCACTTGTTCTTCTGTCCCATTACTCCAGTTAAACGTAACATGTTGCGAACTACCGGAGTTGCGAGCGCGATAAGTTCCGACTAGTGGATCATGACTTGGATTGTTACTGACAGCACGAATGATGTTCATAGAGAAGCCATCGGGTTCGCCACCAGTGCTCACGTAGCACTCGAACGTTTCTCTACGAGCTCCGGTATCAATTATGCAGTTTCCAAACTCATACACTGGCCCCCAAGCATGGGCCGGGATAGGTGAAAGGGCAAGAGTTGCTGCTGATCCACAGATAGCTGCAAACCCAATTTTGTAACTACTTTTCATGTTTCGTCAGAGGGAGAAATACGGGAGATACGTAAAGTTTGCCAGACTCAGGTTGCTCCTTCTAAAATTTTCTAAAAAATTCACGTATCCCTAAAACTGCACAGTGTTTAGCTGGAGAGGATTAGAGTTTTCGAGGGGAGACGATTTCAGCAAGATGATGAAGTGATTAATCATTGTGCTTGCTCAAGTAGTAATAAGCAAATGCCTTCAAGGGGTGAGGGCTTTTTGTTGGAGAACTACAAAGTTCCGATGTGAGGCTAGTAGGGGCGATCGCCATCTAACGCATCATCCCCAAAGAGCCTTGATTGTCCCCGTATTGCTTCACATGATGCATGTCCTTGTTGGGACGGTGATTCTCTGCTTTTAGGTTGATGTCTTGTAGAGAAAGCGTTGCCAGACTAGCTATATCACAAAAGTATTACCGCGTATCCTTACCGCAGTTTAGACTGCGGTTTTTATTGCGAAGCGCTTACCCTACTGACATGCTTGTCACGTTACCCCTCCTAAAAAAGTGTCACTATTGGACGATTGGAAAAGCCGTGGCTTATCTGAAGGGGGAGGGGTAGTATGGCGATCGCGAGCGTTATCCCTTACCCAGCTTAATTATCGCTCGCATAAACTTGTTAAACCTGCGGAGCTCAACGATTGAGTAACAACCCTGCAGAAAGTTATAGCCTGCTTACCTCCACTCAGTTAGAGGGCTAGTTCTTAAGCTTGGAAGTAGGATAAAAGGTGTTAACGATAACCTGCTGATTGCCATCATTCAATAGATTTGCTTGAGAGTAATTTGCTAATGAATGATCGCTCAAGCAGTTCAACTGCATGAGGAGGCTAGACAATGTCAGGAGCAAGACGGATACTACTGTCTCGCTATAGTGTGGCTGTCCTGGCAAGCTTGCTGGCGTTAATCATCCGGTTTCTACTGGTGCCAGTGCTTGGTTATGAAGCACCGTTATTGGTCTTCATCATGCCTGTCATGTTTGCTGCTTGGTATGGGGGGCTAGGGCCAGGGCTATTCGCAACGGGCTTGAGTGCCCTCGTCGGTACCTACTTCTTTGTCCAACCTCTGTTTACGCTCGGTGTTACCGGGATAGAAAACGGGGTACGGATTGCTATCTTTCTGACCGAAGGAGTGATGATTAGCTATCTCAACCAGGCACTCATCACATCCAAAGAACGAACTGAGAGAACAGCCTTAGCCCTACAGGAAAGTGAGGAGAATTATCGACTACTCGTGGAGAGTGTGCAAGACTACGCCATCTTCATGCTGGATACTGATGGCAAGATTACAACCTGGAATGCAGGAGCAGAGCGGGTAAGCGGTTACTCCACCTTTGAGGTTGTGGGCCGGCATTTCTCGTTGTTGTTTCCACCAGAAGTCGTTGAGCAAGACCAAGCAGAGCGGAAGCTGGAGATTGCCACCACAGAAGGTCAATATCAGGAACAGGGCTGGCGGCGGCGGAAGAATGGGTCGTTATTCTGGGCAGATATTGTACTGAGTGCCTTACGGGACAGACACGGTAACTTGCAAGGCTTTTCAAAGGTCATGCGCGATATTACAGACCGCAAAACAGCAGCGAACGCATTGCAAACTAGTGAAGATCGCTTTCGACAGGCCTTATTAAATGCTCCTCTTGCAATCATGCTACACACCGAAGATGGGGAGGTAGCGCTGGTCAACCATGCTTGGACTGAGATTAGTGGATATAGCCTCGAAGACATTCCTACACTTGAGATTTGGACGGAAAAAGCTTATGGCGATCGCAAAGAGGAAGTACGAGCCACAATCTTGTCCCAATATCCGTTAACTCAACGAAAGGCGATGGGAGAGTACACTATTACAACCTCTACAGGCGAAAGCCGTATATGGGATTTCCATGCTGCTCCGATTTCCCCCTTGTTAGATGACCGAAGGCTGGTAGCTGTGACAGCAATCGACATTACAGGACGAAAACAAGCGGAGGCAGAAATTCTAAACCTGAACCGAGAACTTCAGCGACAGTTGGTAGAGTCTCAAACCTTATTAGAAGTGATTCCGATTGGTGTTGGTATTGCTAAAGATCCCCAGTGTGAAAAAATTCAGGTTAACTCGACGCTGGCTCAAATGTTAGCCATTGCTCCGACTGAAAATGCGTCTTTAAGTGCGCCGGAAGGCGAACGCCCGACCAACTTCAAAGTTTGTCAGAATAATCTGGAACTGCCCCCAGAGGAACTACCCCTGCAGCGTGCAGCGGCTGATGGAGTTGAAGTACAGGATTATGAGGTTGAGGTGGTTTGGAATGATGGTACCACTCTCACACTGTTGGAGTATGCTGCTCCCCTACTGGATGAACAAGGACAAACGAGAGGCAGTATTGGTGCGTTTTTGGATATTACCCAACGCAAGCAATCTGAAGAGAGGTTGCGCAAAGCCTTAAAGGATCTGTCGGATGTCAAGTTTGCTTTAGACCAAGCTGCGATTTTAGCTATCACTGATGCTCAAGGAACGATCACTGAGGTCAATGACAAATTTTGTCAAATCTCGAAATTTTCCCGAGAAGAATTGATTGGGCAGAACCACCGCCTGATCAACTCAGGCTACCATCCGAAAGAATTCTTCCGTAGGCTTTGGGCAACGATTACCCAAGGTGAGGTGTGGCATGGCGAGATCAAGAACCGCGCTAAGGATGGCACTTACTATTGGGTTGATACAACGATCGTTCCTTTTCAGGATGAGTCTGGTAGTCCCTTTCAGCATCTGGCAGTCCGGTTTGATGTCACAGCCCGTAAACAGGCAGAAGAGTGGTTAACACAAGAAAAAATTGCCAATGAACTAGAGCGTAAACGCCTGAGAACTCTTCTGGATCTCCTACCTGTAGGTGTAGGCATTGCTGATGCGAGTGGGGAGGTTTTAGAACTGAATGCTGCCATTCGAGCCATTTGGGGTGAATCTGCTCCTCGCAACAGGAGTGTGGCTGAGTATGGCGAGTATAAGGGGTGGTGGGTCAAGACGGGAGAGCGGCTGACTGCTGATGATTGGGCATTGGCGCGTGTTGTGGGACAGGGAGAAACTGTTATCAATGAAGAAGTTGATATTGAAACATTCGATGGTCAGCGGAAAACAATCCTCAATTCTGCCGTTCCGATCCGTAACGAGTTGGGAGAAATTATTAGTGCTGTTGCCGTAAACGTAGATATTACCCGACGCAAACAGGTGGAAGAATCACTTCGCCGCACGGCTCAACGGTTAGAAACCTTACAGCAAATTGATCGCGCCATCCTACAGGCAACCTCTTCTGAGGCGATCGCTCACTCTGCTCTGCGGCGGCTCAATCAAGTAATTGCCTACCAACAAGCGGCGGTTGTCTTGTTCAATTTCGAGACCAACGAAGCTCAAGTGTTAGCAGGGCAGGTTGATTCAACACCAGCAGGTTCCATCATCCCGATTACCTCATTCTCATCCTTGGAAGGCTTCCGCTATCGGGAAGCAGTTCGCTACATCGAGGATCTGAGCACCATGCTCCAGCGTCCTCCTATCCTGGAGTATCAGTTCGGTCAAGGAACACGCAGCGTTTTGATTGTTGCTCTGCTCGTG
Source organism: Leptolyngbya sp. PL-A3 (assembly GCF_039962325.1). Classification (NCBI taxonomy): domain Bacteria; kingdom Bacillati; phylum Cyanobacteriota; class Cyanophyceae; order Leptolyngbyales; family Leptolyngbyaceae; genus Leptolyngbya; species Leptolyngbya sp. PL-A3. The sequence goes on along the minus strand of NZ_JAMPLB010000051.1, from coordinate 16,455 downwards.
GAGGGGGAGTTATTCGGAGACCTATACTTGTTAGCAAGCGAGCCTGCTGCTTTTAATGCGGAAGAACGGATAATCGCCCAGGAGATTGCCAATCAGCTTGCAGTTGCGATTCAACAAGCTCGTCTGCGAGAGCAATTGCAACGCTATGCCTCTGAACTGGAACAACGGGTAGACGCACGAACTGCTGAGCTTCAGGAAGCCAATGAAGCGTTGCAGGCATTTGCTTACTCCGTTTCCCATGACCTCCGTGCCCCCCTACGCTCAATGGAGGGGTTAGGGACAATTCTACTGGAGGACTATAGCGACTGCCTTGATGAGAATGGACAGGAGTACGCTCAACGGATCATTGAAGCGGCTCAAGAAATGGACACCTTGATTTTGGCTCTACTGGATTACAGCCGTCTTAGTCGGGCCGATATTCAATTACAGGCCCTCAATCTCAACGCGGTAGTTGCAGAAGTCATAACTCATCTACAAGCTGATATTCATGCTAAGCACGCTCAAGTCATAGTTGAGCCGGCCTTACCGAACGTTATGGGGCACTACATCACCCTTAGCCAAATTCTCACGAACTTACTGACCAATGCGCTGAAATTTACCCAACAGAATCGTCAGCCTCAAGTTCACGTATGGGCAGAAGAACGAGTTGATGAAACGGGCGAGTGGGTACGGTTGTGGGTAGAAGATAACGGAATTGGGATTGAACCTAGATTTCAAGAGCAAATTTTTCAGGTATTTGAGCGGCTGCACAGTGCCGAAACCTATCCGGGCACGGGGATTGGACTAGCGATCGTGCGCAAGGGAGCCGAACGGATGGGTGGACGGGTGGGGGTCGAGTCACAAGCCGATCAGGGCAGTCGCTTTTGGATGGAGTTACGCAAGGCACCCGCATAGTTGGAAAGGAAGTGTTTCATTCCCATGCAGATACTGGTAGCTGACGACAATGCCAATCAACGACTTTTTATCATTCGAGAACTCGAGAAAGAGTTTTCAGGGCTACAGGCTCAAGAAATTTTTGATGAAGAGACGTTTGAACAAGCACTATCGGGCGATCGCTTTGACCTGGCCATTATCGATTATCAATTGCTATGGAGCAACGGTCTGGACTTACTGCACCGGCTAAAACAGCAGTTTCCAGAGTGCCCGGTGATTATGTTTACAGATACTGCCAGTCAAGAAATTGCCGTTGAAGCCATGAAGGCAGGCTTGGACGACTATATTCTGAAGTCTTCAAAGAATTATATTCGTCTACGAGCGGCGGCGAGAGCGGCTATAGAACGGGCTGAAGCAAGGCAGAGAGCTGCTTTACTTGAGGTTCGTTTTCAATCGTTGCTGCAGCAATTGAGTATCGGTGTGTTTCGAGCAACCCTCAATCGCCGCTTAATTGAAGTCAATCCAGCTTTTCTTCAGCTATTGCAAATCGATTCACTGACAGATGAATATGTCAATCAATTCACTCAGCACTTATCCCAATCGGCAGAGATTGCATTCAACCAGAAGCGGGAACGAGAATTACAATTGGCTGACAAAACAGGCAATCCTATCTGGATTCGTTTGACTGAGGCTCTCAATTCTGTCAACGGGGAGATGGTCATTGACGGGCTAGTAGACGACATTACTGAGCTGAAACAATATGCTAATCGGCTACAGACCATTCAGGAGGAAGAGCGGCAGCGTTACACCCATCAGCTGGAACAGGAAGTGAGCCGCCGAACCCAGGAGCTGGAGGAAGCAAATCACGATTTGGAATCGTTCGCATACTCGGTATCCCATGACTTGCGGGAGCCCCTACGAGCCGTGCGTGGTTATGCTCAAATTCTCTTGGAAGACTTTGCTGATCAATTGGCAGTAACAGGACAGGAATACGCTGTTCGAATTCGAGAAAACGCTGACCAACTAGAGCAAATGCTACAGGGCTTGTTGTCTTATAATCGCTTGAGCCGAATCCAGTTGGCATTACAACCGGTTGATCTAAACAATCTTGTAAACGATGGCTCAATCACTTAGAGATCCAACTCCGGCAAGCTCAAATTACGGTCGAAGAACCATTGTTTACTGTGTTAGGGCATTACTCAACGGTAGAACAGGCGATCGCCAATTTAGTCACAAATGCTGTTAAATTTGTTGCTTCTGGCGTACAGCCGCGTATCCGAATTTGGAATGAGCGACGTGACAGATTCGTTCGGTTATGGGTAGAGGATAACGGTATTGGCATTGCCCCGCAGTACCATGACCAAATTTTTCGTCTTTTTGAGCGCTTACATGGAGTGGAAGATTATTCGGGCACGGGTATTGGGTTGGCGATCGTTCAACGTGGCATAGAACGAATTGGTGGGCGATCAGGGGTTGAATCTCAAGCCGGTCAGGGAAGCCGTTTTTGGATTGAGCTGCCTGTGTTTGAAGAGGAAGGAACCTAAGAGAAAAATGTTGAGCTATCAATGAATGCTTGTATTTCAAATAGAGGAAGAATTTTAGAGCCGGCTTTAAAAGCTGTTGTGGCGTGCGCTTTACGTCTAGAAAAACGATCCCTTCATCAAGCTTTAAAGCATAGGCAAGCGGTTTTCGCGCTGGCTTCCAAAATAGCTGTAATGGCCGGGTGCATCCCACTTTTGTAAGTGAAGCGGGTAAAGCCCGCTTCACTTACAAAAGTGGGTTTCCAAATTGGCAAAAGTGGGATGCACCCTAATGGCTAACCTTGTAAGCTATATTACTAAAGGCTGAATTGCGGCTTAAAGCTGCCTTGCCTGAGTTAAGATGTGCTTGAATAACGATAAAAAGTGCTATAGAAGCATCAAAATCCTTTAATAAAAACTGACCGTGTCTTCTCAAAAACGTTTTCGCATTCTTGTTGTTGACGACCTGCCTGACAATATTCTCTTATTGCAAACTTTACTAGAAGCTGAGGGCTATGACGTCGAAACAGCTGAAAGTGGAAGTCTTGCTCTAGCCAAGGTTGAGGCAAATCCCCCCGATCTAGTTCTGCTCGATATTATGATGCCGGGTATGAACGGTTATGAAGTAACCCAGCAGATCCGGCAAAATTCTGCGCTACCTTTTTTTCCAATCTTGCTCATCTCAGCCCATGAGCGGGATGATGCAGTTCGAGGACTGGATTTAGGTGCGAACGACTTCATTCGCAAACCAATTAATTTTGACGAACTACTGGCAAGAGTGAGAGCTTTTTTAAGATCTCAACAGCAGAATACCCTGGCACGAACGGTGTTAGTCATAGAAGATAGTCCTTTTGATGCACTTCACCTGGAACGAATATTTTCTCAGTTAAATTTAACCCTTCTGATACAACGGGTTGCTAGAGCAGAGGATGCAATTGAGTATTTGGGTGGAGAAGGTGCTTATGGCGATCGCACTCGCTATCCTTTGCCTAACTTTGTCATCCTCGATCTGAAATTACCGGGTATGTCAGGTCTCGATTTCTTACAATGGCTGAGACAACAACCAGAACTACAGACCTTACCTGTCATTGGTATTACTGGCTCTGGCAATCGAGATTTACCACAAGCATGCGAGTTAGGTATCAAGTTTTATTTACTCAAACCGGTGGAGGTGACTGTGTTAACAGACGTTTTGCAACAACTCAGTCTGGTTTAAGCTTTGGTCCTCCATACAGGACCTCAATATAGGAAAAGAATCTAGTAGGCTGAGGCGGAAATCCATCACCTATGTTTTTGTGTAGGGTGCTTCGCACCCTACACAAAAACATAGGTTGCGAACTTAGGCCGCAGCCTACTAGTTCTGGAGGTCGTTTTATTTTTTGTCCTGTACCTCGGTACAGGACAAAAAATGTAGCACATTCAAGAACTCGTCGTTTTTTGTTCCAGGTTGAGGCTTTCTCATATATTGGGGCAGGTTGGCATATCATCTCCAACCAGTAGTCTTGCGAGGCTGGGCAATGCCTCACCATAAGTTGGGTGAATGTGAACCGATTGTTCGAGTACCTGCCATGTTGCTCCAGCTTCTATCAGCGACAAAAAGACATGCACGAGTTCAGCCGCTTCATATCCAACCAGCGTTGCGCCTAAAATCAAATTCGTCTGGGTGTCGATAACCATGCGGTAGAAGCCCAGATCATGCCCCCACTCGATGCTGCGGGCGATATGAGCCATGGGTAGGGTGACTTCGCGGGCAGCGATGCCCTGTTTCCCAGCCTGCTCTAACGTCATACCCACTCGGCCCACTTGTGGCTCGGTGTAGACGGCATAGCCTAACACCCGATCGTTGCGGCTCCGCTGTTCGCCACAGAGAATGGCTTTCAATCGACGATAGTCTTCCCATGAGACATGGGTAAAAGCAGGTTGCTTGGCAACATCTCCGATCGCATAAACTCCAGGGCAAGTCGTCTGAAACTGATCATCGATTTTAATAAACCCTTGTGCATCCAATTCAATGCCTGTCACCGCAGTATTTAATGCTCCGGTATTGGGTTTGCGCCCAGTCGCAACCAGCAATGCTTCTCCGTCCAGTACTTTGCCGTTATTCAGCGTTAGGGTAAACACACCGTTCGTGTAAGCAACCTGCTGAACCGTCGTGTTGAAATGCAGTCCAATTCCATCTTGCTTGAATGCATCCAAAAGCACATCACTGACATCAGATTCTTCCTGAGCCAGTAGGCGATCGCCCCGCACAATCAACTCAGTCTGGCTGCCTAAACGCGCCATTCCCTGCCCTAACTCCAGGGCAATATAGCCTCCGCCAACCACAAGCAACCGAGGTGGAAGCTGTTGCAAATCAAAGAAATTGCGATTGGTGAGATAAGGCGTTCCCGCTAAACCAGGAAGCTCAGGAATCGTAGAGGATGTCCCTGTGTTGATGACGATGATCGGCGCCTGCACCGTCACGCCCCCTCCGCTGACCGTTCGCTCTCCAGTGAAAACAGCTTCAGCGTAGACGATTTTAACCCCTGCGCTCTCTAACCGCCCCTTAGTGCCCTGGTTAAACTGGCTGCGAATGCCCTGCACTCGCTCCATCACCGCAGGAAAATCGACTTCAACCTGCGCGTGTATGCCGAGTTTTGCAGCTTGCCGAGCGCGACCTGCGGCATGAGCAGCGGCTAAAAAGGCTTTAGAAGGCGTACAGCCATAGTTGATGCAACTGCCGCCCAACGCATCGCGCTCAAATAAAACGACGTTCTTACCAGCTCTGGCAAAGTCAGCCGCGAGTGGGACTCCACCCTGACCACTTCCAATCACAATGACATCTGCTGTTTCCATGGTTACCTCGGTTGATAGTTTGTCATTACAGTTTGGTGACTTCACGTCGCGTGAATTCAGCGGTGTGTAATTTCACGAAGTCGTACATGCTCGTCGGTGTCTTGCCAGTCAGCTTGAACAGGTCGTTTGTCATACGGTCATACCGTCCCTGCGCGTGAAGTTCGGCCATTACCGCGAGGTGGTTGACGAGGTGCGTTGGCACCCCAAACTCGCGAAGCCCATCAATCCACTCAGGGAGCGGTACGTCGCGATAGCGAATCGTTCGGCCAAGGGCTTCAGAAAAGACATGGGCGTAGTCGTCTAGATCGGCTGACTCGAATCCGGTCAAATTGTACACATGACCAATGTGCGGGGCAGGGTCGTCGAGGATCTCAGAAACAGCACGCGCTACATCAACCGCCGAGACCGGCGAGGTCTTGCTGTTGCCCAGCGGCAGTGCCAGTTCGTTGCTATCCCGAATACTAGCAGCGGCGAGACGCAGGAAGAAGCTTTCGAGAAAGACCGTTGGTCGCACTGTGACGACGGGTAGCCCCGACCACGCTAATGCCTGTTCTGCAAGCCAGTGCAGCTTGTGCTGTGGGCTGTCTGTAGTCGCGGTGATGCTCATCTGCGTCACCGTCATCTGGGACATATTCACGAAAGCCTCGACCCCATGATGCTTCGCCACCGCAGCGACGTTGACCGTGGCTTCGAGATAAGCTGGCGAGACTGACATGCCGAAATAGATGCGCGCAACTCCTGCGATCGCCCGATGCATCGAGTCAAGATCCGTCAGGTCACCCTGCACAACTTCGGCACCAAGCTCGCGTAGAGCTTCAGCGCGTTCATCTTCCCGCCGGACCAAGGCGCGCACTTTATGCCCCTTGTCGAGCAGCATTGCGGTCAGGTTACGACCGATCGCACCAACATCTCCGGCTGCTCCGGTCACGAGGATTGGGCTGTCATGGGTGGAGTTCATGGTCATATCATTTACCTTCTTGTCGCTCATGTCGAGGACATATCTGTTTGTGTGATCATCCAAACGTGAATGCAAAAGCCTCTACCCCGGCATCCAGAAACTGAATCTCGAATTGGCGATCGGTGATGGACTGGGGCTGTCGAATCAATTGATACAACCGCTGTTCGGTAACGGTGCCTTCGCCTTGTTCATTGAGGTCGAGTCCGTGAGCCGCGACGGCTGGTTGCCCGTCTATGAGCACGCGAAACCGCACAGACGTTCCTGACACAGTTGGCCCCATAACAAGATGAAGGTCGCGGGCGTGAAAGCGGTACACAATCCGTCCACCGGGCTCGTTCAGTGCAATGGCTTGTCTTCCAATGGTCCAATCACCCGAAAGTGCCCATTGATTACGTTGCAATTGTACGGGGGTGGTGTAGGAATGGCGCTTGTTTAACACGGCGCCACTGGGAGACGCAAAATTTTCAGTTCTTTGATATCCAAGGTAGTTTTCAGGCGATTTCAGGTTGTTCCAATCGGCGGCAGCTTCAAAACCGTGAGCCTCGACTGCAACCATTTCCTGACTGCGGCGGCTTGCGGACTCAGCTAACAGCTGTTGAATGGCCTGTTCTGATTGCTCGTACTCGCCTTCGCCGAAGTGGTGATGACGAATGCGTCCTTGCGTGTCGATAAAATAAAGGGCCGGCCAATAACGATTCCCGAACGCGTGCCACACCGCATAATCGTTATCCACGGCGATCGGGTAGTTAATTTCCATGTCCGTTGAGGCTCGGCGGACGTTATCGAGAGTCTTCTCGAATTCGAACTCCGGTGTGTGCACACCGATCACGACCAGTCCTTGATCCTGATACTTCTCGGCCCACGCGCGAACATAAGGAAGCTGGCGCAGCCAATTGATGCAGGTATACGTCCAGAAGTTGATGAGCACAACTTTTCCACGCAGCTCGTCAACCGTCAATGGCTGCGAGTTGAGCCATGCGATCGCGCCCACAAGCGAAGGCAGTTCGCCTTCAATCGGTAACTCGGCCATTGCTGGTGTAGCGTCTTGTTTAGTGTAGCCAAGTCTGCCGAGTTGAGTGGCAGCAAGGGCTTGAACCGTGGTTGTTAAAAAGGAGCGGCGATTAGGATTGACTTCTTCAAACATGGGCTGACCTCCTTGTTGTGTTCAGATAGGTACGGTGGAATGAGAGAATCACTTTGCCACACCCACCGAGTACGTGGGTGTGACAACTCTGACCGCCTTATCTGGAAGCAGACAACACCTCCTCCATATAACGGTCGGCGGCAGCGGCGGCCTCTTCTGGGCTGTTGCCATTCTGACGTGCATTTAAATAGGGCGCGTACCAGTCCCACCAGTGATGCTCGTCGTGAGTCTTCTCGTAGGGGTCGTGGTGCTCTGCCGTCTCGCGGAGAAGGCTTGCAAGGGTTGCAACGTCTGTATCTTGTGCTGGCGCTGAGTTCCATTCTCGGCCGGGAAGCCGCGTTGTAATTTCCTGGAGCAGCCAAACGTTCCCCTCTGGATCCTCGAATGAGGCAAATGAGAAGTAAGAACGACCTTCTGGATCGCGCCCGTCGACGCGCGGGTTCTCCACAGCATTATTAAAAGGACCACCAGCGTAATGGAAGATCTCGCTTACATTGACACCACGAGCGATCAAGTCTTCGCGAGCGGCATCGAGGTCTTCGACGGCGAGAACTAGATTGTGCGCCGTGTCAGAATTCGCTGGAGTGACTCCCTTGCCGAAGATGATCGAGGCGTCTGAATTGGGTGGTGTCATCTGCACGCCTCGGAAGTCGCCCTCCGCCACGTCAATGTCAAATCGCCAGCCGAGGTTTTCGTAGAATGCTTTCGCACGGTCAACATCGGCAACATTGAACAACACAACTTCGAGTTTTATGTTTTGACTGTTTACGGGATTGCTGTTCATCTTGTTCTCCTTTTGTTGGTAAATCTGGTGTTCAGATTCGTTACTTCTCATTCTTCTGCGATCGCCCGATTCACACCACTCAAGTTCTTTGAGTTAAAACGTGACTTAGCTGCGTTTACAGGGGTGCTGAATTCACGGGAGTTACAGGTTGTCTGTCCGTATTGCTTGTTGTGACGGGGGAGAGGAGTTTGCACACTGACTGCAACGGTTTCGAGTTCCGTCACTCGCTCCATCGCTCACTTCACCGAGGAAAAGGCGGTCGGTGTCAGCAACTCGTTGCTGATGTTCTGCACAAGTTGACCGTCTTTCTCAGTTTCGGTGCTGATCGCGATCCATTCGGGATCGGCAAGGAATGCAGCCCAGCGCTCTTCACGTTCAGCCATGCTGTTCCAGGCAAGCATGAAGGTGAGCCGCTGATTACTCTCGCCGATTAACGTGGTCCAGAATCCAGCCTGACGGATGCCATGCTTTTCCCAAATCTGTAGCGTGTGGTGCTCGAAGCGCGAAAGTAGGGCAGGTAATCGTCCGGGCGTGGCGTGATAAATGCGTAATTCGTAGATCATGCCTTTTTCGAGTGGAGTCATGGTGTATGTTCCTGTGAAGGCTAGATGATCGCGCAATTCTGTTTGAGAGCGTCAGCGTCAGTTGTCTCACAAGGGGGTGTTAGTGCCCCGCACTCTGACCCCCATCAACATGAAGGATTTCGCCTGTTACAAAGTTGGCTGATTCCAGGTAGAGGACTGCATCGACGACATCGGAGACCTCGCCCATACGACCCATTGGGTGCAGAGCATCAAGCTGTGCATGGGTTTCGGCAGGATGCATCGGCGTCTTGATCGTACCCAGCGCGATCGCATTCGCTCGGATACCGCGCTTGGCGTACTCGATCGCCAGCGATCGGGTTGCAGCATTTAATCCACCTTTTGTTAGGGACGCAAGCACAGACGGTACACCCGCGATCGCGTTATCAACTAGGCTCGTTGAAATCTGCACGATATGACCGCTGCCCTGCTTTTCCATCTCAGCGATCGCGAGTTGCGTCATGTGAAAAAATCCAGCGATATTGGTGCCCAGGTATGCCGTGTAATCAGCCTCGGTGTAGTCGGTAAATGGCTTGGCGATGAAGATGCCAGCGTTGTTAATGAGCGTGTCAATCCGCCCAAATCGGGTCACACCCTCGATAATCGCACGCTCGGCAGTTTTTCGCTCCGCGATGTCGCCAGATACTGTCACGATTTCATCATCGTCTGAGGGCTGGATCGAGCGCGAGATTGCGATGACTCGGTAGTTGCGATCGCGGTACGCCTTGACGAGAGCTGCGCCGATGCCCTGCGATGCGCCGGTAATCACAGCAACTTTTTGTTCGATGTCCATGGTAAAACTCCTTTAGAAATCATGTATGAATGTTGCAGGTCAAACTACGGTCGAAGCTGTAATACGTTGGTCATGGTCGGTACTGGTCGTGACTGGTAGCCATGCTTCGATTTCCTGGGCCACTTTCACGGCGTTGTTTTGGTACATGGCGATCGCATCCTTCCCGACGGGCAAATGCACGGGCGGATGGTCTGTAGTGGCGACTTGAAGAATCACCTGAGCAAACTTTTTCGGATCACCGGGTTGGTTCCCGTGTAGCGCATCGGCTCCGCTCCGCATCTGTCCTACCGTTTCCTGGTAGTCGTCAATGATGGTTTTTGCGGCAATATAGGATTCCGTGCTCAGGAAGTCGGTACTAAAAAGACCGGGAGCGACTACCGTGACATGGATGCCGAGCGGTGCCAGCTCGACTGCCAGCCCTTTCGAGAGGCCTTCGACGGCAAACTTAGTGGACCCGTACAACCCCCAGCCTGGAATGGCATCGTAGCCAAACAACGACGAAATATTGATGATGCGTCCAGACTTTTGCTGGCGCAGGTAGGGCAATACGGCACGCGTCACGCTTAGTAAACCAAATACGTTGGTGTCATACTGTTGGCGAACTTCGGCATCTGTGGCTTCTTCGATCGCTGTAACCATGCCATAGCCAGCATTATTGACCAAGACATCAATCCGACCAAAACGGGCAATGCCCTGCTGAACAGCCACTTTTACCTGGTCTTCCTGGGTGACATCCATCTGCACCACATACAGATTCGGGTCGTTGTGCAAAGCATTGGTGACTTGTGCGGGCTGGCTGCGAACCGTTGCCACAACCTGGTCACCTGCTGCCAGGGCTGCTCTGGCAATTTCCAACCCAAAACCTCTGGAGGCTCCGGTAATAAACCATACGTTCTGCGTTTTCATATGTGTCCTCGTTTTAGATGTTGTCTAGTGTGTGGGCTGACTGCTGTATGGATGGTGGGTATTAGAAGGAGCAAAAAGCTGTTACTTTGGGCTCCTTGTTCTTCAGTGCTTGTCTTGTTACCGTCCGGGAAGCCGTGTTTTCAACTCCTGGAGCACCCAGCCATTGCCGTCTGGATCACGGAACGAGGCATAGGAGGCATAGTCGCGACGTTTCGGATCGGGGCCTGGTACCCGTCCCTCGGTTCCGGCGTGATGGAAAACTCCTCCGATGTCGTGGAATACTTCACTCACCTCAACACCCCGATCAACGAGTTCGGCGCGGGCTGCCTCGATGTCGTAAACGATGAGGTACAGCCCCTGAACGGAACCCGGTGCGGCTAACGTCACTCCCTGCCCGAAGATGATCGAGGCTTCGGAGCCAGGAGGGGTTAATTGCACTACCCGGAAGTCCTTACTAGTGACAAAGTCAGCATCCAACCGCCACCCCAACGCCTCATAGAAGTGCTTGGAACGATCAACATCTGAGACGGGCAATACCATAACTTCGAGTTTCATATTTTGACTGTTTACGTGATTGCTGCTCATCTTGTTCTCCTTTTGTTAGGTGAGCTTGCGGCCCACTCGGTTAACTTCATTCTTCTGCGATCGCCCTATCCACACCACTCAAGTTCTTTGAGTTAAAACGCGACTTAAAGTCCGAAACTGAAACCCTAATTCAGGGAAGGTGCGGACGCACCTTCCCTGAATTAGGGTTTCGGATAGCAGCAATTCTCATTTTGAAATCAAGCTCGAAAACCGCCCACCTTTAGTGGGCGGTTTTCGAGCTTCAAGGCCGAGAGTGCGTGCCCGTCGGGCACGCACTCTCGGCCTTCTCATACTGGGAATTGCTGTTCGGATAGGTCGTTAATAGCGAGGATCAATGAAACCTGATATACTTCGGCCAAAAAGGAATCATTTGCCGGTCTTTCTAGTTCGCTGAAGCTCTTCGTCAGGCTTGTATTCAAGAAACGCCCGATACTTTAAGGAAAGGTTCGTTCTGTCCTTTGCATGAGTGGCTGTATGAATTCCAACCCATCAAAATCTAGACGTGGAACAACCCCGTCTAAGCGAGTGCGAGGAGTCATCCTATCGCCTCAGGGATGGCAAAAATTTCAGACGGCAAAACAGCAGGCAGAATCCGATGAAACCTGGGGTAAACACTTTACCCAGGAAGACATCAGCGATCGCACCGGGCTTTCCCTCAATACCCTGGCTCGCATCTTCAAACGTGAACTGGGGGTCGATCGCCAATCCGTAGAGTATTTGTTCCGAGCGTTTGGGTTGGAATTAACGCAGGCAGACGTGAAATCCCCTGCCTCCTCGGAGGAAACCGAGAGCCGATGCAATCCTCAACAGGACTGGGACACGGCGGTTGATGCCTCGGTATTTTATGGACGTGAGGCAGAACTGGCGCAACTATGGCAGTGGGTTGTGTCTGATCGCTGTCGCATCGTTGGGCTGTTGGGCATTGGCGGCATTGGCAAAAGTACGATCACCGTCAAGGCGGCGCTGCAGATGCAAGCTGAGTTTGAGATCGTCGTGTGGCGCTCCCTGGCGAATGCGCCCCCGCTAGATGAACTGCTATCAAGCCTGCTGAAGTTTCTTATGCCGCTCTATGGGGAAGACCCCATCATTCCCACGACGCTTGCTCAGCAGCTTCCCAAACTGATGCAATACCTGCGATCGCGTCGGTGTTTATTAATTCTCGATAACGTTGAAACCATTTTGCAGCGTGAGCCAGTGGGACAATGGCGATCGGGGTATGAAGGTTACGGACAGTTGCTCAGAGCCATTGGTGAAGCGTCTCATGGGAGTTGTTTGTTACTGACGAGTCGAGAAAAGCCACGCGAGATGGCTCTGATGGAAGGCGCACAGACGCTGGTGCGATCGCTGCCCCTGAGTGGGCTCACACCGGATGACGGACGTGCCATCTTTCGGCAAAAAGGAGCGTTTACAGGGTCAGAAGTCGAATGGGAGGCGTTAATCCATCACTACGGTGGCAATCCTCTGGCGCTGAAACTGGTGGCAGCCGCAACTCAAGATTTGTTTAACGGCAGTATTAGCGAGGTAGTACCCTTTCTCAGCCAGGGATTGGCGGTATTTGAAGATATTCGCGATGTGCTGGAGCGTCAGTTCGATCGCCTATCTGAAGCAGAACAAAAAATCCTGTTCTGGTTTGCTATTCATCGGGAGCCAGTCTCGATCGCAGACATTCGAGAGAATGTAGTTGATCTGGCTGCTCAGCAACATGTACCTAATTTGGTCAACTCATTACTCCGGCGATCGCTCCTTGAAAAAAATGATGGGTTATTCTTCTTACAACCCGTAGTGATGGAATATGTCACGGAACAATTCGTACAACAAATTTGTATCGAATTTGAGACGCAGCGGCTTAACGTTTGGCAGACGCATTCTTTATTACGAGTACAAGCAAAAGATTACGTTCGAGAGATTCAGACGCGCCTCATTATTCAACCGGTGATGGAACGGTTGCTGTCTTGCTTTGGTAGCGTGGCAGCAATTGAGTCGCAAGCAAGGCACCTATTAACGCAACAGGGGAAGAAACCCGGGTACATTGCCGGCAACCTGATTAACCTCCTGGTGCAGCTTCAAGTCGATTTGCGTGGCTCAGATTTTTCTGGTCTTGTAATGCAACAAGCCGACTTACGGCAAGTCGATTTATCCAGGGTCAATTTTCAGAATGCTACGTTTGCCAAGTCCATCTTTTCGGAAATGTTCAGTATTGCCATGTCAATCGACATGAGCCCAGATGGTGAGATGATGGCAGTGGGCGATTCCAGTGGTAATATCTATCTCTGGAATGTCACCACAACCCAACTTCTGGGCACCTTGGAAGGTCATGTCGGCTGGGTTTGGTCAGTTGCCTTTAGTCCCTCTGGTGCTTTGCTAGCCAGCGGCTGTACGGATAGTTCCGTGCGCTTGTGGGATGTTCAGAGTGGGCAATGCTTGCAGCTGCTAACAGACCATTCGGGTGGTGTTCGGTCAGTGAGTTTTAGTCCTGATGGTCAGCAGTTTGCGAGCGGTAGTGAAGACAAAACAGTCCGCCTATGGAACTTGCAGGGGCAGTGTTTCCGTGTTTTGGAAGGGCACACCCAGAGTGTTTATTCTGTCCACTTTGCTCCAAATCAACAAACTCTAGCCAGCAGCAGTAATGATGCAACGGTTCGGATTTGGGATGTGAGTAATGGGAACTGCTTGAGTATCTTACAAGGGCATACCAGCGGGGTTCAGTGTGTACGCTACAGCCCGGACGGTCAACTCCTCGCCAGCGGCTGTCGGGATGGATCGATTCGACTGTGGAACGCTCATCTGCCTCACAACCGAGCGTCGAAGCCTAATGTCATAACTTCCAGCGTCAAGCTACTGCAGGAACATACCGACTGGGTTTGGAACATTGCTTTTAGCCCGGATGGTCATTGGTTAGCCAGTGCGAGCCTCGATAGTACGCTGCGCCTTTGGAGTGTTCCAGACGGGCAACCTATTCATGTACTTGAAGGCCATACGCATGATGTTTATGGGCTCGCCATCAGTGCCGACAGCCAATTATTGGCTAGTACAGGAAAAGATTACACCGTGCGGCTGTGGAATTTGCCGGGCGGACAGAACCTGAAAACACTGCGCGGCTATACCGGTGGCATTCACTCCCTGAGCCTCAGTCCGGATGGCCAAATTCTTGCGAGTAGTGGTCAAGATGAAACGATTCAGTTGTGGCATGTGCAACGAGATCACAATCGATCGCAACTTCACCCCTACAAAACCTTTTCTAACCCAATTCGTCGGATGTCACCCTTCAGCAATGTCAGTTTTAGTCCTGACGGCCAAACACTCGCGGTCAATCGACACAATGAGTCGATCGCGCTATGGAATATCCAAACTGGGCACCTCGATCAATGGTCAGCACACAACGCATCGATCTGGACCATTCTGTTTAGCCCAACGGGACAAATTCTGGCAAGTAGTAGTTATGATTGCACTGTGCGGCTTTGGGATGTGCAAACGCATCACTGTTTGCATATGTTGTGCGGACATGAGAGCGGTATTCGTGCGATCGCGTTCGACTCCAGTGGTCAATGGTTGGCAAGCGGTAGTTTTGATCTCACTATTCGCTTGTGGGATGTGCAAAGTGGAGAATGTCTGAAGGTTTTTCAGGGACATATCGGTGCAATTTTCGCACTGGCATTTGAGCCGAATGGTCACCGGCTGGCAAGTGGCAGTCATGACCAGACCGTTCGATTATGGGATGGGCAGACTGGAAAATGTTTGAAGGTTTTGCAGGGGCATACTGGAGCTATCTGGACGGTTGCCATCTGTCCCAATGGTCGATTTCTGGCAAGTGGCGGTGATGATCAAACCATTCGACTGTGGGATCTGCAAACGGGGCATTGTCTCCACGTCCTGGATGAACATAACGGTTGGGTCCGGTCGGTGATCTTTAGTTCCGACGGTCAAATTCTATTCAGTGGTAGCAACGATCGCACCATCAAGCTTTGGGATGTGCAGTCAGGACGTTGTATCAACACGTTAACGGTCGATCGCCTATACGAAGGGATGAATATTCAAGGCGTAACCGGGTTGACCGTGGCTCAGAGAGCCACTCTGAAAACGTTAGGGGCAATCGAGAACTAATGCGACTATACGTCCGGGTTCGATAAATTTTCTTGTCTTCAATCGTGCCTAGTACGCTGCGGCGGAAATCCATCACCTATGTTTTTGTGTAGGGTGCGAAGCACCCTACACAAAAACATAGGTTGCGAACTTAGGCCGCAGCCCACTAGTAATAGTTAAAAGGCATTGAGCGATCGCGCCATTTTCTTTTTAACAAACTGATCGACTTAGTGGCTTCCTCTTGATTTCTTGCTGTTACTCGACTTGTCTTTGGGGCGAAAAATATCCGCTATGTTGAGTATCCCTGAGGCTGTTTTCAAAATTATTGAAGAGGTTGATCTTTAGTAGGCTGGGGCAGAAGTGTACAACCTATTTTTTGTGGTGAGGTGCGAAGCACCTCACCACAAAAAATAGGCAACGAACTTAGGCCGTAGCCTACTAGTATCTGTTAAGCACGAAAAATCACCCTCTTCGAATGGGTCTTAGAAAAACGCCATAAGGCGGTTAAATGCCTACTCGTGGAAAATCAGAAAACTGATCCAGATAGGAACGAACCAGACGGCGACTGAGCAGTTTGCCTAATTGCGACCAGGCAAGCTGGCTGATCACAACCGTCAATACAAGGGCGAAAATCAGAGATGGCAGTATAGCCAGGCCAAAAACTTCCATGGTAGATGCAAGCAGGATACACAATCCTGCAGATGTTCCAAGGAAGGGCAGCAGAACTTGTACACCCCCACCCCGGGGCAAGGTATCAGGAGAAAAGTTTTTTGACCAGTAATTTACCCGATGCCGCACCGCAACGATGAGTGGAAGGGAGCATGTCAAAATGATGAGCATGCTGGCAAACAGCAAAAAGTAGGGAGGCTCAGGTCTAGCAGCTGCCCAGTCTGAAAATTGCTCAAACGAGATTAAAGAGTTCATAGCTCTTGATAAACGAGAGGGACTAAAAGGATGCTTGCAAGTCTAATTTGCCGTGAATCTTACCTGTGCGAAATCAACTCTTGGATGATTTCAAACATTCTCTAAAGGATGGGAACGGTGATATAGATGGGCACGGTTTAGGCAATCGCCTATTGTCTTTCACTGACAATATTCTGGATGTTGTGGATAGCATGTTCATTCCATGTTAGGAAAGCGATCGCCCTCATTCCTCTAACAAATGACATAAGCTATTACTTCTTAGTTTACTCAATTTAGTTTACTCAGCAGGGTGAATGCTGCGGAAATTCGGGGTTTATCAGAAATTCCAAAAAAGATTTAGTTTTATGTATGTGCTCTATCTAAGTACCGGACAAAAGCTTGCAAAGATTGAGTAGGAGAGGGTTTCATGAGAATTACCACATTCATCCACGAAACCCTCATGAACCAGATTACTCTAATCCGAAAAACATTG